>JALSIL010000577.1 GCA_026990095.1 Lysobacterales bacterium | reverse complement strand
TGGCGCATATCTGGCGTGGCTTCTATTAAATATTTCTTTTTGGTTTGATTATCAACAATACCTAAAGAAACCGCCATTTTTTTAAGCTGAACATTTTCCCACGCAGGCATGCAATGCGATTTATAACAATTAAGCTGTGGGTAACCCGCATCTTGAGCAATGCCTAAGACAAGTAGTTTAGTCTCTGCATTCTCTTGGGCATGGCTCAAAAAACAGACAAATAATAAAATTACTCCAGTTTTGATGGTATTAAAATTTAGCAAAGTTAATCCAGTTCCAATTGTTCCACGCCTTGCTTAAAGACAATATCAACTGGGATGTTATTGAGTCTATCAAGTGCAGATTTTAATGCAGGGGATATATTGCCTTTTTCTTGCATCCATTTTTCAACGCCATCGTAGTCGCCATTGCCTTGTAAAGTCAAAATCTTTTGCGATAAAGTTTCGATGGCTTTTGACATTTTTTCAGGATTAACTGAATAAAATCCAGTCTTATCATCATAAGAAAAGGCTCCATTTTCAGCAAAATAGTTAAAGCGTAACATGTTGGCAACACCGTGAGCAGATGATGAGCCAAAGCGAACAGAGCGGAAGATACCAGCCATAAATGTCACGTAGTTATCCATGATTTGACCTTCGGTTAGTTCACCCATCTTAAAGAGTTTTTCAACCATATAAAGACCTAAGATATCGGCTTTGCCTTCTTCTTGAGCTGAGGCAAATTGTTTTAAGGCGGTACGAACGCTGCCTTTGCCGTTGATGGTTTCTTTTATACCTAATCCGTGGGCCACTTCATGAAACATAGTATTGCCAAAGAAAGCAGGGAAGGTGATGTATTTTCTTTGTTCGGGTGCAACCAATTCATTAGCAATAGGGGTTAAAATTTTCTCAAATTTTGCTTTCATGGCATTTTTTAATTGCAAACGGCGTGAACCTTTAGCCAATTGCACAGATTCATCATTAGGTAAGTTGATGGCAATGGTTTTGCTACCTGCATTGGAGTGACCAGCATAATACAACACATCATAAGCATTCAAATCAGAATCAGTACCCGGTTTTTCGGTTTTGTATTTGGCGTCAATCGGTAATTCTCGCTGTAATTGCGGTAAAAGAACCGCAAATTTGGCTAGTTTTTCACTCCAGGATTTATCTTTGATTAACACATAAGCTTCATAAGCGGCTTTATAGCCAAAAAGTCTGTCTTCATAGGTCTCAATAGGGCCAACAATAAAATCAATGGCATTGGATTTCATGGCCATCCAAGCCATGTCACTGGATTTGAAATTATCGCTTAGTAAAGCATCAGCACGAAGGGTTAAGTATTTTTTAAAACCTTTGTCTTCTGCTAATTCTGCAGCTTGCATTAATAATGTTGAAGCTTTTTTTAGTTGTTTTGGGTAGGTTTCATGATAAAATTTTGATACTAGTTTGTTATCTTTGTCGCGTTTTAAAATAGTGTAAAGATTGGTTTTGTTGCTATCTGTTGAGGTTTCAAACTCTTTTTTTGTCATATTGTGTGGATAAAAGTTGGCACCTAAACTTTTTTCAGGGTAGTTTGGTATGAGAACTTTATCACCATTTAATCTGTCCCATGGGCCATAGTTAATATCGGCTAAACGGCGGGCGTTATCATCGTTTATTTCCATCAAAAAGGTTTCTTTATCACCATAGGCTTGTGACCAAAAAAGTTCATCCATGATTTTGGCAATATCAATAAGAATCGGCAACATCTTCTTTTGATTGGCACTCAAATGCGACAAATCAGTTTTCAGGGTGAACTCAGCATAAACATCTGCAACTCGTGGTAAGGTGCTCCAGTCAGGTCGTGGTGTATAGACTTCGGGTGTTTTTTTAATAACGACTGATTCTGCTGTTGGTTTTTTCTCAACGGGTGCTTGGGTTGATTTGTTCTCTGTTTTATCCTGACAAGAAAGAAGGGTAAATGATGTTGCTATGGCAAGTATAAGTAATTTTTTGTTCATGCTATTCTCTTATTTGTTAAGGTTCGATTGAGCCATTTTAATCCAGCCTTTTTGGGCTTTTTGGTAAAACTTAGGAGCTAATCGCGTACGGTTAATGGATTCTTCAAAAACTTTTTGAGCTTTTTGCATTTGTCCTTGTTGTTGCAATAATAATCCGTAACGAACACGGCCTTCCTCTCCTGGATAATTTTGTGCAACCACTTCATATTCTTTTAGGGCTTTGTCAATTTCGCCAAGTTTTTCTAAACTACGAGCGTACAACAAGTGTCCGTCAGTGGAATGGTAGTTTGGATTTTCTTTTATGATTTCATCCAGTATTTGGATGGTTTTGTTGTAGTGTTCATTAGCAAAGTAAGCCTTGGCAAGTTTTACCATAATGTCGGGATTGCCTTCGCCAACACCCGTTAAACAAGCTTGGTATAATTCAATGGCATCATCAATTAAATTGGCTTCCAAGCATTCATCAGCTAGCTTGAGTTTGTTATCTAGCGTGTTCGCTAATTCAAGCTGTTGCTTTCTTTTACGTAATTCTCTTTGAGGGTCAATCGCCTTAAGCAAAGAACTTTTAGCGTTATTGATCTGTCTGGATTGCCCGAGTTCAGGCAAAACCTGAGTAAAAAAGTAGATAGCCATACCAATTCCTGGTAAGAACATAATAATGTAAATCCAATAAATCTCTCGCCTAGTTTTAACAACATGAATGGCAAATCCAATTTGAATGGCGATTAATAAAAAATAGGGCATATTTTTCCTCTAAAAAGTAAATCTGTTTGGGTTGAGAATTTTATCATATTTTGAGCACTATAGTAGGGGTTTGTTTTAGCAGGTATGTCTATTCTTGCTCTACCCAGCCAGACTCGCCATCAGTCCATGTTTCGTTTTTCCAAATAGGGACGCGCGATTTGACTTCATCCAAGATGTAACGGCAGGCTTTAAAGGCGGCATCGCGGTGAGCAGCGGATACGCCAACCCAAACTGCCATATCACCGATTTCGAGTAAACCAACTCGGTGGGTACAAAAGGCTTTTTTAATGGTGAACTTTTCCATGGCTTGGCTAATAATTTTGTTGCCTTCTTTTATCGCAAGTTTTGGATAGGCTTCATAGGCGAGTTTTTGCACGGCTTTGCCTTGGTTGTGGTCGCGTACCCAACCTTCAAAACAGACAAATCCTCCACATGCTGAATCCCGAGTCTTTTTACGCAGTTCGGTTTCATTGATTTTATCTTCGCTGATGTCAAACATAATTAGCCTCCTGATGCGGGGGGTAAAAAAGCAATGGTGTCATTGTCGTTAATAGCAGAATCCCATGAAACAAACTCATCATTAATGGCTGCTTTTATGCTGGCTTTATGTGGTTCTTCATCGCATTCTTTTAGTAGTTCAACATACAGCTCTTCAATGGTATCAGCCTGTGTTGTCTGCTTTAACTCTGAGGTTTTCCACGTTTCTTTGAGTTTGCCGAAGAATAAAATTGTTATGTTTTTTGATGTATTTTTCATAAGTTTATGTCTGACTTTCCACCCGTTTTCTTAATTAATTTGGTTGCTGTTATTTCGATGTCATGGGATAAGGCTTTGCACATGTCGTAAATGGTTAAGGCAGCAATCGTGGCACCTGTTAGGGCTTCCATTTCTACACCTGTTTTATGGTGTAAACTAACGGTGCAGGTGATTTTGGCATTGCCTTGTGTGTTTGTTTGTATGTCTATTTTGCAGTTTTCAATCGCAATGGGGTGACAAAAAGGAATCAGTTCATGGGTTTTTTTGGCTGCCATAACACCAGCAATTATTGCCGTGTGGTAAACAGGGCCTTTTTTGGTTACTAACTCATTGCCTTGAAAAAAAATTTTGACTTCTTCAGGGAAGATAACAGTAGTTGTTGCGCTTGCTGTCCTTTTGGTGATTTTTTTACCACTAACATCAACCATAGTTGGGTTGTTTTGTTTGTCTATATGGGTTAAATCATTCATGTTTATCCTCCAATCATGTACATTTCAATGCGTTCTTTATTGTCTTTGCTTTGGTTTCTGATTTCAGAATACCTGTCATCGCGGTTTTGCCAGATGGATGCAATAATTTGGGCTAACTCTTCATCTTTGTTGTTGCGAATAAGAGGCATTAAATCGTGTTCTTGATGAGCAAATAAGCAAGTGTATAATTTGCCATCTGCTGAGAGTCGAGCACGCGAACAGGTGCGGCAAAAAGGCTTGGATATTGAGGTGATAAAGCCAATTTCTCCTTGGTGGTTATCGTATTTGTATCGACTGGCAACTTCACCAATATAATTTGGTTCGACAGGTGATATTTTCCATTTGTTTTCAATGATTTGAACAATGTCATTAAAGTCAATGACTTCTTCTTTTGTCCAACCATTTTTGGTGCCAACATCCATAAATTCGATAAACCGAACCACAACATTGGTGTCTTGATAACGTTCAAGCAAGGGTATGATTTGGTCATCATTAACGCCTTTTTGCACCACACAATTAAGTTTAACACTCTTTAATGAAGATTCGCTGGCAGCATCAATGGCATCCAATACAACAGATAATTTGCCGCGTTTGCCACTCATTTTGTAATACAAGTCTTCATCAATGGTATCGAGTGAAATATTGATTCTATCCAATCCTGCTTCGATTAATTTGGGCAACTGTCTTTGCAATAATTGACCATTAGTTGTTAGGGCAATATCATTGATTCCATCAATTCGTTTGAGAAATTTTATCAACCGATCTAAATCTCTTCGCAGTAAGGGTTCACCTCCTGTGAGGCGGATTTTATTAACACCAAATCCTGCAAATACCTTAACGACTTTTTCAATTTCAGAAAATCCTAAGCGTTGTTCTTTTTTTAGGAACTGGTAATCGTCATCAAATTTGTCCGCAGGCATGCAATAAGGACAGCGGTAATTACAGGTGTCCATCACTGAAATACGCAAATCTTTGATTGGGCGACTGAGTTTGTCGGTAATATTTTTCATTAAACCTTATTTAATTCTTGTTGGTAAGCATTGAGTAAGTGTTGCCAATTGCTGTTATTTATTGTTACGTAGGCTTGCCTGGTTATTTTATCAATTGAACGCTTTAATCTCTTTATATTTTTTTGTTGCCAACTGGATTTAGGTGTTTGTTGATCTGAATGATCAAAATCAATTAAATACACTTTACTTGCAGCAATCAAGATGTTGCTGGCATTTAAATCAGCATGATTAATGCCTTGCCGATGAAATAGGGCAATGGTTTGACCAATGTTTTGCCAGGTATTTTTATCTGATTCTTTATTGAGAAATTCGGCAAATGTTGACTGATGAGGTATGAATTTTATTAAAATATTGGCTTGATAAAACAATCCAATTTTACAGGTTTGCGCAGCAATCGGCTCTGGAACAGGTAATCCCATGCTGTGCATTTTTTCAAGCAAATAAAATTCGCTAAAACTGCGGGATTTATTTAAACCTGTCCATAAATACTTGTCTTTAATAAGCTTCGCAGGAATGCCACCGCGATAATAATGGCGAAGCATCATTTTTTCATTGTCTGACTTAATCATCCATGCCGAACCTCTGCCACTACTGGCACCCAATAAACGCCCTTGATTGAGCCAATAGGTATCGCTAAACCATTCGCAGTCTATTTTGCTTTTGTATGCTTGGTTCGCAAGAATCCAGCAATTATTGTGTTCTGAAACACTGGCTTGAGGCATTGGCTGTACGGATGAAAATAAAGTGGTGTATCTTAGCATGTTTTACTCAATTCAAAAATCATTCGGTGGTAATATGTCATCGTTTTAATTTAAAAGTGATAACGAAAATGGGAAATTCGAGTTTAATAATTGCAGTGGTTGTTGGTGTGATTGTTCTTAAGTTGGTTGCAGTGCATCTGTATTTAAAGAAAAAAATAGATCAATCAGAAACAAAAATTAATAAAGATGACAAATAAAATAAACTCAATTTGTATTGTACGGCTTTCAGCTATAGGCGATGCCACGCATGTTTTGCCTGTTATTGCTACGGTGCAAAAAAAATATCCCAATGCAAAAATAACGTGGGTAATTGGTGTTTTGGAGCATAAATTAATGCAAGGATTAAAAGGTGTTGATTTTGTTGTTTTCGATAAGAAAAAAGGCTTCAAAGGTTATTTAGCTTTAAGAAAAAAGCTCAAACCCATCACTTTTGATGCTTTGTTGCATATGCAGTATTCATTTCGTGGTAATTTTGCTGCTTGGATGATTAAAGCCAAACAACGAATTGGATTTGATATAAAACGCTCGCGTGAATTGCATGGATTGCACTTAAACAAAAGGATACAAGCGGTTGAAAAACAACATGTTTTGGATGGTTTTATGGAATTTGCGACGGCTCTTGGCATTAAAGAAAAAGTTTACCAATGGAATATCACCATATCCGATAAAGACAAAGCATTTGCTGCAGGTGTAATAGACAAGGATAAAATAAATGTGATTATCAGCCCATGTTCGAGTAATAAATTACGCAATTGGTCAAATGAAAATTACGCCAGCATCTGTGATTATGTTAGTGAAAAATACCAAGCTCATGTGGTTTTATGCGGCAGTCCAGATTCATTTGAAAAGCAAACAGCCAATGAAATTAAATCATTAGCTAAATACCCAATCACCAATATTACAGGAAAAGACACACTCAAACAATTATTTGCGACCATGCAAGCCGCTGATTTGATTATTTCACCTGATTCGGGCCCTATGCATATAGCCAATGCAGCGCAAACCCCTGTTATTGGGTTGCATGCTGCAACCACAGCTAAACGCAGTGGAGCCTACAGTTTTCAATATTTAGCGGTGGATTGTTTTGAACAAGCGGCAAAAGAAATACTCAAAAAGCCAGCAGACTCTATTCGTTGGGGTGGGCAAATTATTGCTCAAGGTGTCATGGATTTAATTACTGTTGATGCAGTTAAAGAAAAAATTGATGAAGTTTTAAGGAAGCTCTAATAAATAGAAAAATCTCAGGCTTACATAGTTGGACAAGGTCGATTTGAAAAAACGCAGGATTGGTCATTCCATTTCAAGTTTATTCAAAGAAGAGATTGTTCATCTATGTAAGCCCCGCAGGGCAAGGCATCAAGCATTCATCTGCTTCGCTGAAATGTTTAAATAGGGAATGACCCTGATTTTTCACATTTCAACTCGCAGCTAAATACTTGATGACTTGCTGAGGAATTCTCTAGTAATCAGAGCCTCCTTAAGTTCCAAGTAGCTTGTTTAACTGATTAGCAAAATTCTCACGGTCTTTTTGATTTAAAGCCGCAGGACCTCCTGTATCAACACCGCTGTTACGCAAGGTCTCCATAAAGTTACGCATTTGCAACCGTGCTTTGATGTTATCAGTTGTATAAAGTTCACCCCGTGGGTTGAGTGCCGTTGTGCCTTTGTCAATTACATCCGATGCCAATGGAATGTCAGAAGTAATAACAATGTCTCCAGCATTAACGCGTTTAACAATTTCATCATCTGCCACATCAAAACCTTGATGCACCTGAATCGCGGTGATTAATTTTGAGGCAGGTGTTGCCATGTACTGATTAGCCACCAATAAAACTTCTGTTTTGGTGCGGTCACTTGCCCGAAAGATAATGCTTTTAATAACATTCGGACAAGCATCGGCATCGACGTATATTTTCATGTTTATTTATAAATCAACGTCAAAGGTGCATGATCGGAAAACTTTTCTTCTTTGTAAATTTCTGCCGAAAGAACTTTTTTGGCAAGAGAAGGGGAGGTGATGTGGTAATCAATACGCCAACCAACATTGTTTGCGTAGGCTTGTCCGCGGTTTGACCACCACGTGTAGTTGTGTGGTTCTTGGTTAACAACACGAAAAGCATCGACTAATCCACATTTGTCGAACAACTTAGTCAACCATGCACGTTCTTGCGGTAAACAGCCTGAATTTTTCTGGT
>JALSIL010000576.1 GCA_026990095.1 Lysobacterales bacterium | reverse complement strand
CGTGATCTGCTGCTTTATTTTGTGCTCTGGCTTTAGCAATAACCCTATCATGGGCATTATCATCCACTTTATGTTTATCGTGTAAGGCTTTATACTTTTGTGCTTTTTGCACTTCTCCTAAAGCGGAATAAAGCTGGAATAAGCCAAAGTGGGCATCTGCCCATTCAGGATTCATTTCAAGCACTTCGTTAAATTTATCAAGGGCTTTTTTATAAAGTGTTTCTTGCTCTTGTCCAGCAAGCATTTTAGCCCGCTGAAATAATGTTTGTGCATAGAGGGTGACAAATTTATAATCTTTGGAAAAATCAAAATTGGCATCTTTTGCATTTTTAAACTCGGTTTTATAGACCCGCTCAAAATTATCTAAGGCTTTTTGTATAAAACCATTTTGCAAATCTATAATCCCAGCAAAATAAGCCAATTGCCAAGTATACCTAAAGTTAGGTATCTTAGCTGCCTGATTCAATGAATCTTGAGCTTCTGTTAAACGCCCTTGTTGCAAATAGGTTCGCGTTAGATTTATCCAGCCCTCTGCTCTTCCTAGCTTTGCCACTTGTTTAAAGGCTTTTTCAGCTTGTTTGTAAGCTTTTTGGCGAAATAATCCAATGCCATAATCATTCCAGCGCTTCCAATCACCCACAATCACCAAACTGGTGCTGGCATCAGCTTTTACGGTTATATTTTGCACATCTCTAGCTAAAGTCAATATGGGCAAATCATTAAATTTATTTTCATTACCCGTAAAATAACGGTAGTACCTTGTATCAAATTTACGATAAAACACTTGAGTTTCAAGGGTTAACTGACCTGACAATTCTGCAGGAATATTTAGAGCATAATGCACAACAGTTGCCGCTCCTGGAGGAATTTCATGGTTGTATAATGCGGTAAAAATGTCTTCGCCATTACGTTTATCAATCCGATTGCCGTTTTTATCCAGAACCCATGAGTTGATAAAATAAGACCAATCATCTACTTGACCCTCAGAATTTATACCGCCACTTGCCGCAATTCTTTTGCCGTTATGGTAGACATTAAACTCAACCCAGACTTGATTTGAATCAGCAGTGCCTTGCGTAAAAGCATGACCCAGTTTGACTGTTTTGATGACCGATTCAATCAAATACCGTTTACCAGGTTGCAATTCAACTTTATCATTTAATGGAGCAATAAGCTCTCCTGTTAGTTCTCCTTGCTGTTTTATTCCAAATATATCCACTGACAATGAGCCTGACAACAAGGCATTAATAGGGTCTGGTTTTAACTTGTTCAAGTAACGAATGCCAGAATTAGCTGCTTCAAAATAATGGCTATGAACCTGCCCTTTACCACTAAATGAATCGGTAATTGCACCAAAATCATCAGAATCTTGTAGCGGCATGTGGCAATCAGCACATTTTTCTTTGGCTTTGGGAGGGTAATAAAAGCTGGCGACTGCATGCCCTGAGACTCCAGATAAAAAGAATGAGTCATAGTGGTTTTGACCTCTTAGCCATTTATAATGGTTCAATGCTTTTGGCAAGGCTACTTTATGGCAAACACTGCAAAACTCAGCCTTTTTATGCAGTGGTTTTAAATAGGATTTTTTATGAAAATCAGGTTTTGCCTTAACCAATGTCTGATTAACCCATTGTAAAAAAGGCAACTCTGAATAAGTAAATGGGTATTGCTCTGGAATTGTTAAGGTGTAAGAGCCATTACCCTTTATTGAGTTTATATCGGAAATAGCATGACAGGCTGTGCAGGTAATGCCCGCTTCTCCAATTTTTGTTCCAGTAAAGTCCTTATCCTTATCGAATTCACCACTAAACAGGATAACAGGGTCATGACAAACCGCACAAAGCTTTGCTGCATCATGATTACCGTCGCGTTTCTGTAAAAATTTTCGTGTATTATTTACCGCAAAAGAATAGGATTGGTTGTTAAAACTTGAAACTTTATGTACCGAATTAATCCACCCTTCATGCACGTCAGCATGGCAGTTTTTGCAATATTGATTGTTATCTAAATCTTTTGGCATGATGTGTTGATTGGTGCTGGTTTGGGCAAATGATGGGGCAAATAACGGATTCATCTCGTCGAATTTAATTTCCTTTGGCATTAATGTTTCTCTTTGCAAATACCCCAGTCCTGCCAGTGTTACTACAGTCAAGAATAGTGTTATTTTGCTTGGTAACCACGACAATTTTGGCCCCGCTAAACGGTGCATTATAAATAGCCAGATAGCAGCAAAAGGCAAGACAACATGCACCCAATAGGTTATTTGCCTTAGTTGCATATTTTTGATTTCAAAGAACGGAATTTCACGTGTCAGTAACAGTCCTGAGAGCAACAACAATAAAGAAAACACAAACAAGGCATAACCTGCTTTTATGGCTCTTTTATTCCTTCTGTTTTTGGTATTACCAATATGAATCCAACCATAGACAATCACTGGAACAATTAACAATAAACCAAGGACTAGGTGACTCAAAAACATATACAAATAGGTTTGATCTTGTAAACTTGTATTGGTTATCCACTCGGCAAATGTTATCGTTGATAAATAAATAGAGTTAATAACCAGTAGTGAAAATAAGATAAAAATAATTCTCAGGACTTGTTTTAACTTTGGACCCACTGCTTTTTTAGGTCTTTGTTTAATAATATGACTCATAATTACTTCCCAGCCTTAAATCTGTTGTTAAATTTACGGTTTAAGAACTGTGCTTGCTTTGAAATTTTTCCATTTTTAGGAATAGGAGTTAAAGTCTCCCCATTAAGGGTCAATATATCCATGTCCTTTGCCCAACCAACAAATTTTAACAGGTAAAAACGTGAAAAACCATTTTTTAACGCAGGTAAGTCATCAATAAAGGTAAATTTAATTGACTCACCAGCAGCTATTATTGCTAACGCATTATCGGCTTGAGTAAGCAAAGGTTTTATCTCTCCCAATTGCGTATAACTCCCTTCCATATAACGCGTATCCCAAAACGGTTTAAGACGGTTCACGTTGTAGCTTGGAACTCTTTGTGCATTGTTTGTCCTTTGTGGGAAACCGTATACTTTAAGGGTCGCACTTTGTAGAGTTAGTTGGTGTTTTATTACAGAGTCAACCGCATGAGGAATAACTAAGGATAACTCATCAAAATACACTTCCATATTGGTTCTTATGCGCAGTTTTCTGGTATTTATTGGAATATTGATGGCAACTGAAGCAGCCCTAGGCATACCTGCAGGATAACCAAATTCTTTTAACAAAACAGTCCATTGACCATTGGCAAAATATTCCAAAGTTGGTGCTTGGGCAATTTTTCCTGCTTGCCAGGCAGCAAACATAGTTTGAGAGTAGCCATATTCTACCCAACCATTCATTATAAACTGGTATTGACCAAACAAGTCTTGATTAAATTCCATTGTAATAATTTGTTCGTCCACCAAACCTAAAAATCGTGAGTCCTTGTTTTCAATTTCAATTGCCCTTTTATCCGTAGTTGTTGCGGCATCCGTGACATCAGTGCCACTCCGGTTTGTTACACGAAATGGTTTAATTTTGTTTTTGTATAAAATCAAATCACCTGTCACCTTTGGCAATGAAATTCCCATGCGTTCATCAAGTAACACATTATAAGCGTCGGGAACATCAATAACCTCTATTTGAAATTCATCTAAATACGCCGATTCTTCCATTGGCTCAGTAAATTGCAAGTTAAAGACACCATCTTTTGAGGACAGTTGTTCATTCGTTAGCAAATAATTTTCCCACGGCCTTGGGATTCCATACTCGTGTCGTCCAATAGCAAAGCCGATGCCTCCAACACCCAAAACATCACTAATAAATTCATATTTGCCATTGTTCCATGCAAAGATTACTGGGCAACTTGACAATTGTCTTTGAGTTTCTGTAATTTTATAGTATTTTGAAGTTTCTAAGCCTAATTCCGTTTGATAAACACCATCCGACCACTCCAAATCGATATAATCAATTGTTTTATCAATACCTGCAGCGATATTTATGGCTTGATAATCTTGGTCAACGCCCGTTAAATTGTGATAACTATTGCCAATGGCATAAAAATTTTGGTTTCGTAATGTCACTTGTGTTCCAATTCCTGAATAATTTGAGCGCACAGAATTGGCATCATCCTCCTTTCCTGATAAGTTTACTAATAAATAAGGCAACCTATTTTTACTGGCAGGAATATGAACCAGCTTTTTGTTTTGCAACACTAATAACTCAGGTCCATTCACCGTATTTAACACTTTAATACCAGCAACTCCATTGAGCATTATTTGTTCCAGAACCTTACCCTCTGCATCAACAATTTTAATGCCTTGGTTACTGCTTAATAAATATTCTTTTTTACCACTGCCATTCACATCAATTTGTAAGAGCTTGTTTGATTTCATGTTATTCAGGCTATTTAATTTAGAATAATCCTTAAGTTGTGAATCGAACTCTAATTGTGTTAAATTGCCATTCTTCGCTAATATGCTGATTTCAGGCACGCCATTAGTGTTATTGTCGGCAAAAGTAATTGATTCTATTTGTGGTGTTATTTTTGAACTATAAATGACTTCATAATCCCACATGCGATTATTGAGTAAAGTCACAATCTTATCATCGCTTTGTAAAATAATATCGGCATCTCTATCGCCGTCTATATCTTGCACAAACATCCTTTTGTATCCCGCTTCATGAGCAAGAAGGGTCTTTTTTGACAAGGCAGAAAAGCTGTCATTAAGGTTATTATTCCATAATTCAAACTTTCCTTGTTGTGATAACAGCAAAACATCCAAATCTCCGTCATGGTCTGCATCAGTTAACCGAATGGCTTTTGAACTCAATCCTCCTAAACCAAACAATTTCATATCAACCGCCTTAAATTTTCCCTCTTGTTGCAAGTACAATTGATCCGATTCACCAGTAATATAAACATCTATTTTATTATCGTTGTTGATATCACCCCAAGCAAACTGATGGATGCCATCCGTAAGTTCAATGCTTAAAGCCTCTTGTTCAACCGCTTTATTCAAGAAATTATCATACAAATGCAATGCATTGTCAAAAACCGTATAGAGTTGTGGGTTTTGTGTCTGCGACAAACTAACCAATCCAAAGGCATCAATGTTTTGAAAAGTAAGAACTCGAGGCACCGCAAAATAGGGAGCAGCAACGTGCATCGAATATTTCTTTTCTTCGGTTTCATTCGAAAAAGCCATAGCCCTTGCCTTTGGACCCATGCGAGTGTATTTAATTTCGGCTAAACGTGCTTTTGGGTTACTTGCTAATTTTTGGTAAGCTGCCAACATTTCTTTAGCAATCATTGGCTTCTCAAGCCGTTGAGCTGCCATAAAAGCACCGTAATAAGCACTTCGCAAATAATTATCGGCTTTAATTGCTTGTTGATATAAATCCAATGCTGCTTTGACTTTGCCATTTTGTATATTGCATTGCCCAGCAAAATACAGAGCGTAGGCATCTTTATCATCATGTGCTATGACTTTTTCGAAACGAGGTAAGGCTTCATCACATAAACCTTGATTGAATTTTAAAATACCAATAATGTAATTTGCCACAAGATTTGATTGATCAAGTGCTGATAAATTAATTGCTAACTGCAAAGCTTTGTCTTCATCACCTGGTTTTTGACGATTTAACAAGGCTATGGATAAATTTTGTTTGGCTAAATCCCAATCCTTAGCTCTTTGCACAAGCTTTTCAAAAGTAGTGGTGGCTTTAGCGTAGTCAAATGAACCCATTTCTCCCACGCCTTGGTTGTTTAAACTAATCAATTCTGAATCAATTTCACTTTTAACTTCAAGATTGTTGTGGTTATTACCTTGTTCAGTGCAGGCTGTTATTGCTAGGATTAATAGCAAAATAAATACATTTTTTTTACTTTTTTGCATATTTTATTCTATCGTTTAAGGTTTCGATTGTTGGTATTGTAGATTCACTATCTAATTTGATGTTGTTATGATAACCGTAAGCTTGTTGTCGGTAGTGAGCAATAGTATCATGACCTTGCCGGCGTTTTTTTTCTAATCTGATTGCTGCAATATCAATCGGAGCAACAACCACTTTCTCCCCTGAACTCTCACCAGCACTTGCCAAAATTCTCCCGTCAAAATCAACAATCATAGAACCTCCTGGCCATGAAAAAGGAGGATAGTGTTGCATACTGGCTCCTTGATTTGCTGCCACGACATAAACTGTGTTTTCTAATGCTCGTGTGCGATTGACTAATGACCACCATTCCATCGGGGCAGTGTTTCCCCATGGATCCATATAAGCAGAAACGCGGTTAATAACCTCGGCTCCTGCAAAAGCAATTTCACGTATGCACTCAGGAAATAACCAGTCATAACAGATAGCCACACCCAGCTTTCCAATTTCAGTATCTGTAACTGGAAACAAGGGTTCATGGTAATTCGGCAAATCAGCAGGAGAAGTGTGAACTTCCCAAGGAATCCACGTATTTACTTTACGGTATTTTGACAATATCCCGCCTGGACCAATAAGCATTGTCGTATTAAATACATGGCCAGGGTATTGCTTATCCTTTTCTAAAAAACTGGCTGTTTGAATATAAATACCGTATTTTTGGCATAATTTACGGTATTTTTCTGTGTAATTATTAGGTAATTCTACTGCCAATTTATCGTGAAGCTCTTTGGCTGTCTGATAGATAGGAACTTGATGCCCAAATTCTGGCAACACAAAAAGTCTGACATCAAAAAACGGTTCATACCCTATCACGGTTTGTTCAATTAATGTGCACATCGCCTCACAACGATTTGCTATTTCGCTTCGAGATTGAGGTGCGGGAAAATCGGTTTGAATTGTGGCGGCGTAATATCTCATTTTATACAAAGATTGATAAAATGCAATTTTAGCATAGACATGAGCATAGACACTAGGAGCTTGTCCAATTTTTCTTAACTCCAAAACCCGATAGTGAAATCACAATGAGAGGATTTCGGCGTTTGAAATTTAATTCCTTCTCAACGCTTATAATTAATCAACTTTAGAGCTTGTATACTAGCCGAACCGTTTTTTTTAATTCAGTTTTTATTCCAAAATTTATTGGTGGTTCATAGCTCCACTGTTTCACTGCTTTTAATGCACTGTTATTAAAAACATGAGAGTTCTTTTTCGTCCTCAGAACCCTTGCATCTGTGACTTTACCCATTGAGTCAATGGTAATTTCGACCTCAACCCAACCCTCTGTTTTTTTACGTGCTGCTCTTGGAGGGTAAACCGGTGCCACATTTTTTATTTTTTTCCATTTATAGGGTGCTGTAGGGACTTGCTTTTTTTGTGGTTCTTGTTTGGCAATTGGAGTTGTCGCAGTTGCTTTGTTTTCAAGGTTGTTTTGTTTTGCACGTTTTTGCTCGGCAATTTGTTCTTGCTCTTCTTGCTGTATTCGAGCCAACCTTTGAGCTTCTCGTTCCTTTGCGGCTAACTTTTCTGCTGCTAACCGTTCGGTTTCTCGTTTTTGCTCGGCAAGTCTTTTTTGTTCTTCTTGCTGTATTCGAGCCAACCTTTGAGATTCTCGTTCCTTTTCTGCTGCTAACCGTTCGGCTTCTCGTTTTTTAGCTGCTAATTTTTCAGATGCTAACCGCTCGGCTTCTAATTTTTTAAGTTTTGCCAGTTGAGCTGCATTCTTCTTGCGTTCATTATCTAACTGTTTTTGAATTTCAATCTTATTGGTTATTTGTTGAGAGGTGGAGTCTTGAGCACTATCTTCGGGAGAAGAAAACTCATCTCGATCAAAACCAAGCGAACTTCTATCCAACCCAAAGTCTTCCTCTTTTTCAATTTCAACCTTTATGTCTGGGTTATCCTTACGTTCAGGCATGGCGTCACTCCATGAGGGCTTTTTCTTTGGTTCTTGTGCATGCACAGCAAATTGGAATACTAACAATGCAGCTATTATTGTTTTTATTTTCATGATTCAAGTCATTATTTGGGGATTTAAAACTAATTTTTTGAGTAATTATTATTTTATTTCACTATTCGCAGTGACTTTTATTCATTTTTAGCTTTATATGTCAATTTATTCTACTCTTTATGCGAATTAA
>JALSIL010000575.1 GCA_026990095.1 Lysobacterales bacterium | reverse complement strand
CACTTGCCAAATACGGCTTGCATCAGGGTAATTGGGAACACCCTCAAACATAAGCGTGGTTGCACCATTGGCAAGCGGTCCATAAACGACATAAGAGTGTCCTGTTATCCAACCCACATCCGCAGTACACCAATAAACATCGCCCGGGTGGTAATCAAAAACATACTCATGAGTAATGCTAGCATACAATAAATAGCCTGCGGTGGTGTGCAAGACACCTTTGGGTTTGCCTGTTGAGCCCGATGTGTAGAGAATAAATAAAGGGTCTTCAGCATTCATGGGTTCAATTTCACAGCGTGTTGCCATGTCTTGTTTAAGTGCAAAATAATCAACATCAATCGCATCATTCCACGGCGTATCGGCTTGGGTGTATTTGATTACAATCGAATGTTTGACCTCAACAGTACACAACTCTATTGCTTTATCGACTGTGGCTTTTAATGGAATTTTCTTGCCCCCTCGAATGCCTTCATCGGCTGTAATGATGTAATGCGAATCGCAATCATCCATGCGACCAGCTAAAGCTTCGGCTGAAAACCCACCAAAAACAACCGAATGTATCGCCCCAATGCGACTGCAAGCGAGCATGGCATAGGCTGCCTCTGGTATCATTGGCATGTATAAAGTGACTCGATCGCCTTTTTGTACGCCCAGTGATTTAAGCGTATTGGCAAACTGACAGACTTCATCATGTAACTGTTGGTAAGTGATGTTTTGTGCCTGGCTTGGGTCATCGCCTTCCCAAATAATGGCACTTTGATTGGCTTTGTCTTTTAAATGCCTATCAATGCAGTTATGCGACACATTAAGTACGCCATCCTCAAACCATTTAATATTTACGGCTTTATCACTCCAGTTTGTTTCTTTAATTTTGGTAAATTGTTTAATCCAGTTTAGTCGAGTGGTGGCATGCTCCTTCCAAAAGAGTTCGTTGTTTTGGATTGAATCTTGATACATTGATTTGTATTTTTCTTTTGTTATTAACGTAGATTGTAAAAAACTGGGTATTACTGAATATGTTTTATGCACCATTTTGTTACCTTGCCTTGTTTATCTGGATTATAAAAGACGAGCATTGTTTGGGTCAATTAATTCATTGAAAAATAAAACATATAAGATTTAATTTATTTTTATAAATTAATTTAGAAATAAGTTGACAATAATCCATATTACCTCTATTATTTGAGTCAATTTCTAAATATATTTAGAAAAAATAATAAATAGTGTGAAAAATGACTGATATAAAAGATAATTTAACCCAGCTACTTTTGCGAATCTTTAAGCCGCTTGTGCGTATTTTACTGCGTCATGGTGTTTCTTATAAGGCTGCAGCTGAGGTTTTAAAGTGGAGTTATGTAGATACTGCTCATAAAGAGTTTGGTATTAACAATAAAAAAGCAAACAAATCACGTGTTGCTGTTATTACAGGTTTAACTTGGATAGACGTAAAAAACTTAATTGATAATGATTTGGTTTCAATGGATTCTAAGCCAGAAGCATTTCACCGGGCATCTCGTGTGCTTAGTGGTTGGGTTAGCGATGAAGATTATTTAGAACAAGGAAAACCAGTTGTAATTCAACTTTACTCAAAAGATAGCCATAATAATATTTCTTTTGAAAGCTTGGTTGAAAAGTATTCCGGCGGAGCAACCATTCGCTCTATTCTTGATGACCTTATAGAGAATAAAGCAGTAGAAAGAATAGGTGCTGATAAAGTAAAGCTTATTCGTTCACATTATATTTCTTCTAGCAGCAAATCTGAAAAGTTTGCTATTGATGTTATGGCAGAAAGTGTTAGTGATGTTATTAATACAATTAGCCATAATATTCAAGCTAGTGAAGATGATCTCTATATGCAACGCATCGTACAACAGGTTGATTTGCCAGTAAAACATGTGCCCTTAGTAAAAACATTTATACGTGAACGCTCGCAAAACTTAGTTGATGAGGTGGATAACTTTATCACAGTTTTATCACAACAAGACACAGATAGTGAAGACCAAAAAATAGATAGGTTAGGATTGGGTCTTTATTATTTTCAAGAAGCAAAGAACAGAACTAACTTACAAAACTCAGAGAAAAATTATGAAAAAGAATAAATTTATACAACTTTTGTGTACGGCATTATTTTCGATAAGTGTTTACGCATCATCGCATGCCAATACAGTCGTAATTGATAATGTACGTAGCTTAAATGTTAACAACAATACCGTGCTAAAAATAGATGGTCGTGATGTTCCGAAGCCATCTGCTACTGAACAATATGGTACTGGCTTTTTATCTCAGACCTTACCTGGTTTTAAAGCCAAGGTTAGCTATCTTGCAGGGACAAACTCAAGTGCAGGTGACTTAAGTGAGATTAATTTAATGAACTCCGTCATTGGGCCAGTTACAGCAAGTAGTGCAAGTTCACTACAGATTTTATTGATTGATTTAGCAATTGATGCTGATACGATTATTGAGGGTGTTGCCAGTATTGAAGATATTGCTGTCGGCTCAATCGTAGCTGCAAGTGGGATTGAGTCAGAAACAGGGGCTATTCTTGCAACACGCATTGAAGTTCTTTTACATAACAGCTCGTCATATTGGTTAATGACAGGAAATGTTGCCAACCTAAATGCATCTGGATTTAATATTGGTGCACAGCATTTTAATTTTGTTATAAATCAAGATAATTTAATTTGTGAAACAGGGGCTTTTGATAACGGAGAAAAAGTCATTGTTGAAATATTGCCTGCTAATGACTATAACGCAGGGGATGCTGTCAATGCAGTCATGGTAACTTGCTATGATGATTTTATATCACCGATAGAACCTCCTGCTTATGTTTTCTTTTCAGATTTTATAAATAATATTTCAGTTGATAAAACGCAGATAACAGTAGGAAGTACTGTAGTTAACCTATTAATTGATACTCAGATAGTTGGTGGAAACATTGATAGCTTGGCTGTTGGCATTCAGGTTCAAGTTGAGGGTGTGGTTGACTCACAAACAAATGAAGTTGATGCCACTTATATTTCCTTACCAGTTAAATTAATATCTGCTCAAGCTCCAATAATCGCCTCTGATGTGACACTAAGCGATACAGGTGCTTCTAATGGCAAAGTTATGGTTATGGGAATTGAAGTAAATCAGAATGAGTTGACTATGGACCCAGGAGCATTATTTATAAATGGTTTGGGTGGTTATGAAGGTGTTGCAATTTCTGCTTATGAAGATGATGCGGGCAAGGTTTGGGCATCGTTTGTTGCTCCCTTTATGATAGAAACAACTCCAAATGGTACGACAACTTTTTATATTGAAGGCAGTGTGACTAATGTTACTAGTGACCAGCTAGAGGTCATGGGAGTAAATATTGGCAATTTAAGTAATGCAGCATTTTTTAATATTGATAGGGAATTAATTACAGCTACGGAATTTCTAAATGCACTATCAAATGGCGACTCAGTAGCCGTTAGCGATGCAGCTAACTATGATAGAGCAAGTAATACACTCTATGCTGGTTCTTTGTTTCTTTTAGAGCAGACTCCGCAACCACTACAACAAAAAGTCAATGTGCTAAGCGGCACTGCAGCAAGTAATAATGTTAGTGGTTTAGGAATAGTTACTGAATTTGTTGAAGACGGTCTTATATTTAGAGCAGGTTTTGAATAGAGGCTAAACCAAGTCTGGAGGTAGCACCTCTCTTTACTTTATTGTTTCCAGCTACCTTCTAAATAAAAAAAGCGAGTCATCTGATTCGCTTTTTTTATGAATTGCAACGTTCACGGAAATGGTTGATAAAGTGGTTTACTATGGTTATTTATAACGGAGACCTTTGCATAATTATAGTGACGAGTAAAAAATGATTAAATTCACCAGCTTTTCGCTAAAAATTTTGCCAATAACTGGTTATTACCATCAATTTTTAACTCAATCTGGCAAATTTTCTCTATTTTTTCTTTCGCCATATAGTTATGCAAAGGTCTCTAACGATATATTTTGGCTTTGCCGTTTTTATTACGAGGATTAAAAGGAGGTTTGCCACGCCAATACTGGATTAACATATAACCGCAAAGAGGGCCTGTCAAATAGGCAATTTTACTCAAAAAATTCCCTCTTGTGGATAAAATGCTCAAAAACATTATGCCTGCGTAAATCATCACTAAGTATTTAGCTTTAACAGGAATAGGCGGTAACAACAGGTAAATTTCTCGCTCTGGCCACATCATGCCGTATGCCAACAATAAAGCAAAAACAAGACCTGAAATTCCCACAGCAAATAAGCTACCCAATAGTACATGAGCCAAGGCGGTGCCCAAAATAGTGACAACAACAAAGGTGGCAAAACGTTTTGTTCCCCAGTATTCTTCGATTTGGTAACCAAACATCCAAATGGCTAACACATTAAACAACAATTGTATAAAGTCGTATTGGTAAAAGGCATAAGTGACCATTTGGATTGGGTTAAATCCTAAACCAAAACGCTTTAAAATAAAAAAGGATAAATCAACAAACTGACCCACTAAAAAGAACCCCATCAAGGCAATTACCAAATAGCGGGTGATTTTGGGTAGGCGCATAAAATAATAACGCACATGGTTATAGGGTTTTTTAATACTGTTTTGGATTTGATTTTTATTCATTGTGGTGGTAATCAATTAAAGTTGCTGGATAAATAATGCCATCTGCTTTAATTTCAAGTTCTATCAGTGCACATTCACTTGGTTTCATCTGAATATTGCGTCCGCAAAAATAATTAACCATTTGACTAAAGGTTGGGTTATGTCCCACAAGAACAAGGCAGTCACATGACGAGCTTTCAATCTTAGTCAACCACGCACTTGCCGATGTTGCATAAAGCTCTTGATGTGCCTCAATAGCTAAACCATCAATGCCATTTGCAATGATTTGAGCCGTTGCAAGGGTTCGTGTTGCAGCAGAGCTGATACACAATTTTGGTGTGAGTTGATGAGTCAGGCATTGTGAGCGAATAAATTGCGTGGTTCGCTTTACGGCTTTTACACCTTTATCTTTAAGGGTTCGGGAATAATCCGTTGGTGCAGAAAACGTGGCATGACCATGACGAACAATAAAAACAGTCTTAATTTGACTCATGCCAGCAAGTGAATTTGTTGGCGATAAAGTGCCACCACTTCATCGTTTGTTAGTGTGTCATCTGAGTCTATAATGGTTCGACAGACTTTTTTAATTTTAGGGGCGTTTTTGTCTTTTTGTTTTGAAAATGCCACAATACCAATATCAGAGTTGAACCTTTGCATAACAAAAAAATACTGTTGCTGCTGTTCTCCAAAAAACTTTTTGGCATTGATTGGTGTTTGCGAAAAAGCCTTAATTTCATTATAAACATTAATGCTAGAATCCGCATAATCTAACAATTGTGCGGCGACATTGGCGGTATCAATATCGCAGGCAAGAAAAGCCAATTGTTTATCATCCTTTTCAAAATAATCAATATTTTTGAGCAAAACATCCACTAAGTTACCGTTATAAATGTTGCCATTATTGTCTTCACCTTGACTAAAGGTACTGCCGTGAATCATTAACTTAAGCAATTCTTTGTGTTCATTTTGAAACAATCTTTTGGCATCAATCCAAGCCATTAAGCGCTCAATCTCTAGGTAACTGGCTTGTTCATTTGTTCCAATAATGCTTTTGTTTGATCGACCATTTTCCGATTGGCGCAAATCATGACTGCACATAAAAAGTGATAATATAGACCAACCATAGTCTGGTATTTTATCGGTTTCAGGCAACTCAGAGAGTGCCATTAAACGAAGAAGCAAATCGTCTATGTGTTTTTCACTATGGTAATCCCGAGGGTGCTCATTGAGGGAGCCATTGCGTAGTGCCATTCGTGCATAACAAATAACAAGTGCATCAGAAATAACCGAATGCAGGGAAGGGTTAATCAGTATGTTTTCATGCCAAAGCTTCCAAATATGAAAAAGACTCTTAAAATTTGGAAGCTTTTTGTTTAATAATGCCCATGCCTGATCAATATTTGCAATCTGCTCTTCAACGTCATCAGGAGGAAACATCATTTATTTAATAGCCATTTACGATTTATAGATAACCATTTTAACCCGCGAGAAAAATTATGCAAGTGAAACAGAATTTTAGAATTTTTCAAAGGGACAGCGTGTAGAAGAGATGTTTTGGGCTAAAGATTTAGCCCAAAACTTATCGCCGATTAAAACTTAACCAAAAATAGCTCTTAAGATAAAGAAGAAGATAATCGAAAGAATAGCTCCGGCTGGAATAGTAATGACCCAAGAAGCAAAAATCCCCCGCACAACACTTAAGTTAATCGCACTAATGCCTTTTGCTAAGCCAACGCCTAAAACAGCACCGACCAATGTATGCGTAGTAGAAATAGGCATGCCTGTAGATGATGCCATAACTATTGTCATGGAAGCACCAAGCTCTGCTGCAAAACCACGCGATGGCGTCAAGTGTGTGATTTTCGTTCCAACTGTAGCAATGACTTTACGCCCGTAAGTGGCAAGCCCAATAACAATGCCAATTCCACCAACCAATAAAATCCAAGGATTTAATGGTGCTTTACTACCGATAATACCACTTTGTGCTGTAGAAACAACCGCAGCCAAAGGGCCAACGGCGTTGGCAACATCGTTTGAACCATGAGCAAAAGCCAAACCACTTGCCGTAATAACCATTAACACTGCAAAAACTTTTTCAACTGTATGGAAATGAAATTCTTTTTCTTTGGCTTTATCGGGTTGAATTTTTGATATAAATATCGCTCCAATAATGGCAACAATAACGCCAATAATGGCAGCATAAATATAAGCTTCACTGGAAGAGACGTGTATATCAGATACGTGCTTTAAGCCTTTTTTGATGGTTACCAGAGTCATAAAAAATGCCGTTAAAAAAATATAAAAAGGCACGTATCTTTTAGCCATTTTCAATGGATCGTCTGTACGCAAAATTAACACGTACACACTTTGAAATATTAAGAAAGCAATAATGCCAGAAGTCAAAGGTGAAACAACCCAACTCATGACGATAGTGCCTACTTTACCCCAATGCACGGCATCGGTTCCAATACCAACAGCTGCAAAACCAACGACAGCACCGACAATAGAGTGTGTTGTTGATACAGGCCAGCCTTTTTTTGAAGCAATGAGCAACCAAATTCCCGCTGCTAATAAGGAGGCAAGCATACCGTAAATCAACAGCTCAGGAGAATTGACAAAGGTATCGGGGTCCACAATGCCTTTGCGAATGGTTTTTGTGACTTCACCACCTGCTAAAATTGCACCACTGAACTCGAAAATAGCCGCAATAATAATGGCTGTTTTGATGGTAATGGCTTTTGAGCCAACCGATGTTGCCATCGCATTTGCGACATCATTGGCGCCAATGCCCCATGCCATGAATAAGCCGAATACACCGGCAAGAATAATATAAGTTGTTTGATATTCCACGCAAGATTCCCCTTATTTAGCTAGTAGTAGTTCAAGTCGACGACCGACACGTTCTGCCATGTCCGCAATACCACCGACCATATCGATAAGTTTGTATAAAAACATCACATCAACAGGCGGCATTTCTTTTTCTATCTTAAATAACTCACTTTGCATCGCGTGTTGTTTCAAATCAGTTTTAGTTTCAATTTCATCAAGGTTATTAATAAGTTCTTGAACCAACTTCACTTCTGCACCACGAAAACCTGTTTCATACAGTTCATCCAATTCGTTAACCGACTTTTTAGCAAATTTGGCGGCATCCACGCACAAATTAGCAAAAACCATAAACTCATCGTACATAACTGTTGGTATTTGAATTTTTCTTTGGTTTATCATGCCTGCAATGCTTTTGGTGATATTCGCGATTTTGTCTTGAACCAAAACCAATTCAAGCAAATCTTGTCTCGGCACAGGCATAAATAAACTTTTAGGCAAATTTGAACGAATTTTCATTTTAATCTTATCCGCATCATGCTCTAGGTTTCTAATGCGCTCATTTACTTTTGCCACTTTATCCCAATCATTTAAGTTGGCCGCCTCAAGTAGAGAAGGAAGCATTTGAGTGCATTCGTAGGCAACACCAATGTGATCCTGAATGGGTTGAACAGGG
>JALSIL010000574.1 GCA_026990095.1 Lysobacterales bacterium | reverse complement strand
TGTTGCAGACTGTGCTAATGATGACACCTCTTGCGCTATGTCTAAAACAATTTGGTTGCCTTCGTAAATATGTGGTGTCACGGTGAGTGAAATACCAATGTCTTTGCGCTGAATCGTTGAAAACGGATTAGTCGAGCCATTATTAGCACCTGTATTGGTAAACTGTCCTGTTAAAAAAGGCACTTCTTGCCCAACAGACAATGAGGCTTCTTTATTATTTAAGGTGACCAAGGAAGGTGTGGATAATATATCGTTATTAGTGTTTTGTGCTAATGCGGACAATAATGCACCAATTTGTGGATTGCCTTCTCCATCCACATGCACATAGCCGACATTAACCCCATTATTGACCAATCCTCCTGCGGTATTTGGAGAGAGTATATTGCCAATAATACCATAATTTGTTCCGCCAACTAAGCCTTCACCACCATTGAGTTGGTCTAACAAACCTTGCCATTGAAAACCCGCTTCTTTAGAGTGATCAACTGTAATTTCGGCAATTATTGCTTCAACCAAAACTTGTGGTCTAGGTACATCTAATTGATTGATGGCACTTTGCAGGTTTCTAAACACGGTCGGTGATGCATTGATAACCAAAGAGTTTGTTTCTTTGTGTGCTTGGATGGTGGCATTTTGTTCGTTCGATTTTTCACCACTTGCATTAACTTGTGATTTGTTGGCTAAGGTTTCTAAAATTGACACCAATGATTCTGCTTCGGAATATTTAAGCTTAATAACTTGTGATTGCGTATTTGTTTCAAGCGGTTTATCCAGTTGTGCAATCAAGGTGTGAATACGTATTTTCAATGAAGGTGGCGCATTGATAATAACGGAATTGGTTCGCTCATCGGCAACAATTTTAGTTTTACTTCCCAAAGCTGCTGTTCCTGTATCAAGCAAAGATTCTATTGTTTGTGCGACTTCAGTTGCATTGGCATGTTGCAGAGAAATCATGTCGATAGATGAATCGGATTTTTTATCAATGCGATGAATAATGGTAAGCATACGCTCCACATTTTTAGCCCGATCAGAAATAATTAAGAGGTTACTTTCTTTGTGGGCAATAATATTGGTTTTTTTATTAATGCTTTTCAACATGGTCAACAATTCTTGAGCTGGTACATACTTTAATGGCACGATGCGTGTGACAAAATCACTGCCATTGGCTTGATTCAGTTCGCCAATAACGCCACCAATATCGCTTTCTGGAATGATTTTAATGCTGTTGCCATCATTAATGGCTGCCAATCCATGCACGTTTAATACCGTTAAAAAGATGTCGTAGATTTCATCTTTATGCACAGGTCGCCCTGAAATCACCGTGACTTTGGCTTGAATTTGCGGATCAATGATAAAGTTTTTCTTGGTTATATCAGAAACTGTCTCGATGAGTAAACGAATATCGGCATCTTGCAGGTTCAAACTGCGAAGTTCTTCATCAGCCGCGAACACACTTAAACTGCTCAAAATAAATACAGTGGCAAGAATAATTTTATTGAATTTCATTTTTTGGTTTTATCATTTTTATGTTGGTAAATTTGATTTTAACCTAAATTGAGTTAGTTTTCCCTAAGAAAGCTTAATATCTTCGCATTTACAATTTGCGGATGCTCTAAATGTGGCAAATGTCCCGATTTTTCCACAATAAACGTTTTTGTTTTTAACGCATCTGCGACACGTTGACTGTCATCAAGCGGCAATGTTTGGTCTTCTCTACCCCAAATAAGCAAAACATCTTTGCCTAAAGACCCAATTCGTTCATACCAAGGCAACTTATCAGGTTTGGCAAAATGCACCAATGTCGAAACAATGGCTCGGCGAAACCCTTTGTATTGCATTTGTTCTTTATACTTTTCGACCCAATTGGGAAAATTTTCTGGGTAATAAAAGTCACTTAATTGCCCTTGAGCAACTTTAGGCATCATAAATACAGCGGCATAAAAGTCACCAACCAAAGGAATCGCTAGCGTTCTTTTGTAAAAAGAACGGTGTGATGGGTCAATAAAAATAGCCTTTTTAACTTTTTCTGGATGGTCTGCCACAAACTTTGCCACAACCGCTCCACCCATGGACAAACCCATGATATTAATCGGTTGTTTAATCTTTAACTCATCAAGTAAATCTAAAACTTGCCTGTCAAAAAGTGCTTGGTCATACTCCACTTCAGGTCGATCAGAATAACCTCGCCCATATAAATCGTACCGAATAACACGAAAATTTTGATTTTTTAAAAATTCATAGGTTGGTTCCCAAATGTAATAAGGAACTGAAAAGCCATGCACTAAAACAACCACTTCTTTTGCATCAATATTGGCTTGTTGGTAATGAGTCACTCCTTGTGACAATTGTACGTATTCACCTAGAGTTCTTGCTCTAATTTTCGCATCTAACTCATGCTGCTCATCAGTGTAAATTTTTGGTACAAGCAATAAAGAGAGTGCAACTAGAACAATTAAAAGAACAAATATTTTTCTTATCATTGATTCAAATTGACTTGTATGTTTTGCAATTGACCATTGCGCTTGATGGTAATGGTTGCATTGGGGTTTTGTTTTAATGTTTGTTGAATAGTCATCATATTAGCAGCAGATACTTTTTTGCCATTAATAGCGGTAATGATGTCATTGGACTTTAAACCATTTTTTGAAAGCAAATCACCGCTCGCCAAGTTGGACACCCGCAAGCCTTGGACGCGACCCACTTGGTCAGTGACAATATTAATATTACTGACAATTTTCGAGATTTTATTGGCATCGTATTTTTGTTGATCCATTAACTCTTGCCAATTACGCGTCTGATTGCCCTGCAAATGCTTTAGGTAAGCAGGTGGCGTGCCTTTATTTTTTCTGAGTGTTTTGTTTGAAACAACATCCATGCCCTGTATTTTTTCAGAAAGCGATAAACGTTCATTGCGTCCATTGTGTTCTAATACAACATAGTCTTTATAGATTTCTTTCAGGGTTACACCATCAAATATCTTATCTCCTACCTTAAAGACTTCTTGTTTGCCTTGGACATTACTGATGTATGCCATCCCTGTTTTGGCATCGAGGTTACTCATTGTTCCATTCAATATAAGATCTAAACTGGTATTTCCTTGATTTAAAGGTATATCAATCAACTGCCCTTGTGAACCAAAAATATGATACTGCTCAATTGAGTCATTCGAAAACTGTGGGGAATTGTATGAAGTTGTTGACTTAGCGGTTTGAACATCAAAACCATCCGAGGATGACAAAAAAAACTGCAGCCACAAAAACACAATTAGCCCAATCATGAGCCAATTAATTAAGGAATAAAGTCTTTCTTTTGAATTAACCATCAACAACCTTTCTTTGCCTTTCGGCGGCTTTTAAAACTTCTTTTTCCATGTCTTTGGCGTGTTGAATATTGTCTTGATAGCCTTTTAATACGTGGTTTGATGATTTTTTTCTAACGGGAGTTACTTCTTTTTGTGACTCTCCCAAAACTCCATCTTGGCGCGGCCATTGCGCAGAATTATCGTCTTCGGGTTCTTGTGAACACGAAGACAATACCATAACAACTAATATCAAAAACAGTTTATTCATTAAAATTCGTCTAATTCCAATTGCATCAAATTGTCACTGCCACTGAGCATGGTTTTTACATGCATTTGGGCACGAGGTAAGATGCGTTTATAGTAAAATTCACAGGTTTTCTTTTTACCATTATAAAACGATTGTCCAAATCTTCCACCTTTTTCTGCTTCATCGTGCATTTGAGCCCAAAAATAAGCCAACATAACATAACCAGAATACATGAGGAAATCAACAGAAGCTGCGCCCATTTCATCCATATTCTTCATGGATTTTGTCGAAACTTTAACAATCAATTCTTGCCATTGAACCATTAAGTCTTTTAGTTCTTGAGTGTAAGGGTTGTCAGAATTATTGATGTATTCATTCATTGTATCGGCAAGAGGGCCTATTTTCCCGTGGTTAAATTGCATGATTTTACGACCCAATAAGTCCAGTGCCTGAATGCCAGTTGTGCCTTCGTATAAGGTAAATATTTTGGCATCGCGGTACAACTGCTCCATGCCGTGTTCACGAATATAGCCATGACCTCCATATATTTGAATGCCATAATTGGTGACTTCTAATGCTGTTTCAGTCATAAATGCTTTAACTATTGGCGTTAAAATTGCCACCATGGCATCGGCTTTTTTGCGTTCTGATTCGTCTTGAGCGTGGTGCGATTTTTCAATTAACTGCGTGGTAAAATAAGTTAATGCACGATTGCCTTCGCTCAAGGCTTTTTGGGTCAATAGCATTCTACGCACATCGGGATGCACAATAATTGGATCAGCTGCCTTTTCAGGGTATTTGGCACCCGTTAATGAACGCATTTGCAAACGGTCCTTGGCATACTCTAATGCACCAGCATAGGAAGCAGCGGACACTGCCATGCCTTGAATACCAGTATTTAACCTCGCACCATTCATCATTGAAAACATGATATTCAAACCACGATTTGCCTCTCCGACCAACCAACCTTTGGCATCATCAAAGTTCATCACGCAAGTTGCCGAACCATTTAAGCCCATCTTGTGCTCAATGCTAGCAGGCCAAACGTTGTTGCGTTCCCCTTCAAGAAATTTTGGAACAACAAATAAGGAGATGCCTTTTGTGCCTTTTGGTGCATCAGGAAGGCGTGCTAAAACCAAGTGAATAATGTTGTCGGTTAAGCCGTGATCACCTGAGGTGATGAAAATCTTGGTGCCTGAAATTTGGTAAGTATCATCACCATTTGGTGTCGCACTGGTAGTCAACAAACCCAAATCCGTACCGCAATGAGGCTCGGTCAAACACATGGTTCCTGTCCATTCGCCTGTGGTTAACTTGGGTAAAAACATATCTTTTAGCTCTTGTCTTGCATGGTCATCCAACAATTCACGTACTCCATGTGTCAAGCCTGGATAATTTGACCAACCTGGGCAATAATAAGAATTAAGTTCACCTAAAATCACTTGCATCCAATACGGTAAACCTTGACCATCATAGTCAGGATTGCCATCCAAAGAACCCCAACCACTTTCGCAGTAATTTTTGTACAATTCAACAAAGCCATCAGGAGTGGTAACGTGTCCGTCTTTTATTGAACAACCCTGTTCGTCCGCATTGCGATTTAATGGAGCGGCATACTCCAATAAAAATTTTGAGGCTTCATCCACAACCGTTTCAAAAGTGGCTGCATCAATATCAGCAAATCCAGGGATTTTTTGGTAATGTTCTTCTAAATTTAATAGCTGTTCAGCTAAAAATTGCATGTCTTTTAATGGCGCTTGAATTATCGGCATTTTATTTCTCACATAGGTTCTAGTAATACGTTCTATTTTATCAAACAATCGTATGATTTAATATTTTTTTGAACTTTTATTGAATAATTACAGTCACAAATAGTACACAATAATGATTCAGGAGAGAGACATGAGATATTCCGCATCAATGATGGTTGCCATTGGCATTTGTTTTTTAACATTTCTATGCATGGCATTTTTAGTAAGTGCACCCAAATACACCAAATTAAATAACTTAGAAAGAATTAGCTTCTCTAAAGTGGCTGACATGAAACCTCCGGTAGTCAAACATGTAGTAAAAAAAGAACCTCCCAAAAGAGAAAAGGTTAAACAACCACCATCAGTTAAACCATTGGAGATTACTGACAATTCTGGTCGTCCTGTGATTCCTTTTCAGCCCAATCCAAATAAAGGCAAAATTCTTGCCTTGCCTAGAATCACCCAACCCAACCTCCCCTTTTCAGATTCTGATGGAGATGTCAGCAAGAATGGTGATTTGCAACAAATGTTTATGATACAGCCAATGTACCCACCGCAAGCGGCTCGCAATAAAATTGAAGGTTGGGTCGAAGTCGAATTTACCGTTACCGCATTGGGCACAGTGACGAATGCGAAAATAATCAACTCCAAGCCTCGTCGAGTATTCGACGCTGCCACTCTTCGCACTCTAAGAAAGTCAAAATTCAAACCCTTAATGGTTGATGGCAAAGCACGCGCTCAAAAAGCTGTGCAAATTATCGAATTTAAACTGCAAGACTAATGCCTCGCTATTTAATCATTGCACCATTAAGCCTATTCGTTGTGATGGTGCTTTATTTGGGTATGCATGGCATACTAAATCAACCGCGTACGATTGAGTTTAAGGAGAATGATAGTGAATTTGTCTTTGAAGATTTCAAACCTCTACCTAGAACTATCATTTGTTCAATTCCTATCCAGCAAAAACAAGCGTTAACAAAAGCAGAATTATGGCAAAAAACGAATGCCATACTTTCTCAATACAATCCTCCAATATGCTATGGTTTTGACCTATTTCCAGTTAACTCTTTTGAACTCATTCAAAAAACCAGCCAATCAATTTTAAATGAACTTATTCCCAAAAACCCTTTTACTGCTTTTGAACAAAATAAACCAAAGCCTCCTTACAATTAAAAATTAACCCTGTCTTGGTTACCTCCTATACAATACCCACTTCACACACGCACAACCGAAGGATGGGTAAAGTTTGAGGTGCAAATCAATGCAAAAGGCTTTGTGAATGATATTCATATTATTGACTCCTATCCACCACGTGTTTTTGATAGAACGGTCATTCATTCCTACAAAAAAGCTCGATATTTACCCAAAATCATCCATGGTAAAGCCGTTGACAAAACAATAATTCAAACGATTGATTTTAAATTGGCTGAAGATTAATTCACAAAAAAAGCGGGCAAAAAGCCCGCTTCTTAAACTAAATATATGACTAAGAATTACTTCATCAATGAAGCAACACGATCCCAATCAATGAGATTCCAATAATTTTTCAAATAGCCACCACGGTCATTACGAGTATCCACGTAGTAGGCATGTTCCCACACATCGCAGGTCAAAATTGCGTGGTTACCATCCGTCATTGGCGTGCCTGCATTAAAGGTGTTAACCAATTGTAACTCACCGTCTTTGTCTTGCACCAGCCAAACCCAGCCTGAACCAAATGTGGCTAAACCAAGGGCGGCAAATTTTGCCTGAAATTCAGCAAATGAGCCAAATTTTGCATTGATTTTATCCGCCAATTCACCAGAAGGCTCACCACCACCGTTTGGCGATAAACCAGTAAAGTAAAAAGTGTGGTTCCACACCTGTGCCGCATTATTAAAAATACCGCCTTCTGATGATAGGATGATTTCTTCTAAGGATTTGCCTTCAAAGTCCGTACCTTTAATGAGGTTATTTAAGTTGGTTACGTATGCATTATGGTGCTTACCGTGATGATAATCCAAAGTTTCTGCCGAAATATGGGGTTCTAACGCATCTTTTGCGTAAGGTAGAGCTGGTAATTCAAAACTCATGAGTGTTCTCCTATAAAATGTAAGTTGTCATGACGTGATTATAGCAAGCCAATATAAATAGTGTTGTAGTTTTTATCGATGATTACCATTTATTTTTTGAAATCGTGTCCCCTATTTATGTTAGATAACGTATATATAGGTAGCATTAAGATAAAAGTGACATAAGCACTCTCTCATATTAGTATTTTGACTTCTGGTCAAATATTTCTCTTTTATTCTTAATGCTTTATTAATCTTGCCAAAATAATAAAAATTTTTGACACTGTTCTCAAAAAAAAATCGTACTTATTCACATAGGGTAAATTCAATAATCGCTAAAATGCAAATATTAACTAAGCGAGTCCTTTTCACAATTGATTAATTAACGCACAATGTTTATGATTAACTTTTTACCAAACTGGAAACATTAATGACAACTGTTTTAACAGGAATTACGACAACTGGCACACCACACCTAGGAAACTACGTAGGTGCTATTAAGCCTGCCATCCAAAAAAGCCAAACAGAAAACTACCGCAGTTATTTTTTCTTAGCTGACTTACACGCACTGATTAAATGCTGGGAAGCCGATAGAATCGCACAGTCCACCAAAGAAATTGCAGCCACTTGGCTGGCATTGGGCTTAGACACCGATAAAGCCATGTTTTACCGTCAATCGGATATTCCTGAAATACCAGAATTGACTTGGTTATTAACTTGCATGTGTTCCAAAGGGTTAATGAATCGCTCGCACGCCTA
>JALSIL010000573.1 GCA_026990095.1 Lysobacterales bacterium | reverse complement strand
ACAAGGACGAGTGTATTGTTGAAGACGAAAAACTCATTGGTATTTGCACGGGTAAACGTCATTTAGAGCACTGGAGCATGAGCAAAGAAAACATTGATTTTTTTGATATAAAAGGGGATTTAGAAAACTTATTAGCCAATACAAAAGCTTCGTATTATTTTGTAAAATCTTCATTAGATTATTTGCATCCTGGGCAACAAGCTGAAATTAAATTGGGAGGAAATTCAATTGGATGGATAGGGCAAGTTCATCCGCAAATATGCCATAAAATTGGCATTAAAAAGCCTGTCTATGCTTTTGAATTATTTATAAATAATATCAAACAAAGCACACTTCCAAGTTTTAAAGAAATCTCTAAATTTCCTTCTGTACGAAGAGATATAGCCATGATTGCCAATAATGATATATCCTACCAAGAAATTAAAACTCTTGTCGTAAAAGAAACCGGTGATTTACTAAAAAACATCTTTGTTTTTGATGAATACCAAGGCGAAAATATTCGTGTTGGAAATCGCTCTTTAGCTATTGGAATTGTTCTACAACAAAATAATTCAACTTTTGAAGATAAAGAAGTAGACAAACTGATGGCAAAAGTGGTATCTTCTCTTAAAGTTAATTTAGGCGTAGAAATTAGAGGTCAATAAATGTCAGTTACGAAAACAGATTTAGCTGAAGCGCTTTACATGGATGTAGGCTTAAATAAATGCGAAGCAAATGAATTTGTTGATGCTTTTTTTAATTCCATCAAAGATCTTTTAGTTGAAGGTCGCGATGTTAAACTTTCTGGTTTTGGTAATTTTGAATTAAGAGACAAAAAAGGTCGCCCAGGACGAAACCCTAAAACACTAGAAGAGATTGCAATTCCTCCAAGAAGAATTGTAGCATTTAAACCAGGACAAAAAATTAGAGATACTATAGAGACTTATGCTGGATCAAGGACACAATAATTCACTTCCAACTATTCCTGCAAAGCGTTACTTTACTATTGGTGAAGTCAGCACTTTGTGTGATGTTAAACCACACGTATTAAGGTACTGGGAAAATGAATTTCCCAACCTTAAACCTGTAAAACGTCGCGGTAATCGCAGATATTACCAAAGACATGATGTTATTATGATACGCCAAATCCGTAGCTTATTGTATGAACACGGTTATACTATCAGTGGTGCTCGTATTAAACTAGAAGGAACAACAACAGATAAAGACGCCAGCAAGTCTTACCAAGTTATTCAGCAAACACGTATGGAGTTAGAAGAAATTTTAGAAATTCTTAAATAACTAATCCTAGAGACCTTTGCATAATTATAGTGACGAGTAAAAAATGATTAAATTCACCAGCTTTTCGCTAAAAATCTTGCCAATAACTGGTTATTACCTTCAATTTTTAACTCAATCTGGCAAATTTTCTCTATTTTTTCTTTCGCCATATAGTTATGCAAAGGTCTCTCCTAAACAAAAGCAGGGCTTAATGCTCTGCTTTTTTAATCATACACTTGTGCGTATAATATATATTATGTTAAATAATATACAGTAACTTTAAACTGTACGCCATGGAAGTTACTTAAAGCAACAAATCTAAACCTATCGAATGAAATCGAGTTGCACTGTCAATCAAGCACTTTGCTGTCAACTCTTTGACACCATAGACCTCGGTCGTAACACCGTATGAGTGACGAATTTTATCTAACAGTATAGCAAAGTCTCCATCTCCTGTGAGCAAGATAACTTTATCAACTGTTGGTGCAATCTCCATTATATCAATTGTTATACCAACATCCCAATCACCTTTAGAAGTGCCATCACGGCGTCTAATAAATGGCTTTAATATGACATCAAAGCCGATGTGTTTAAGTGCTTTTTGAAACTTGTGTTGTTGGGTATCAATTCTTTGTACCGCATAAGCACGTGCGGAGACAATTTCGCCCTGTTTTTCGATAATTTCCAAAAACTTTCGGTAATTAAATTGACGTTCATAGGTATCACGAGTGGTGTAAAAGATGTTCTGCACATCAACAAATACGGCTATTTTCATGTGTTTTGAGGAAATTCTTGTAAATAGTCTTCTAATAACTTAGCCGCAACATTTATCAAATCATGGTCGGTGACGATACCAACAAGTTTACCTTTTTCAACAATTGGCAAGCAGCCAAGTTTGTTCTGACGCATTAATCTAATGGCATCAACTGTCTTCATTTCGGGTTCTGCAGTAATTGGGTTGACTTTCATGACATCTTTTACAGCAGTTGGATCATCTGTATTTTTTCGCCCCTGAGCAACGTCTCTTAAAATCGCTCTATGTGAAATAAGACCAACAATACACCCTTCGTCATCTTCGACGGGTACATGACGGACATGTTTCCAGTCCATAATGCTCGCAGCTAAATCAAGTAAATCATCGGGTCTGACCGTAAAAAGCTCTTCAGTCATAAACTGTCCGAGTCTTTGGAAAGTTGCACGCCAATCTAAATTTTCTACAGCCTTGGCCAGTTTCCATTTATGCACAGGTTCATCAGTTTTTTGATTGACAACCATTTCAGAGGTAATCGAACGAACTTTTTCATCTGGCAATATACTTTCATCCATTTCTGTTATGGACTTTATTGCCCATTTTGCCCCTGTTTGTTTGGACTTGGTTCGCTCTTCTATAACACCTAAATAACGGTCAATGTCATTGATATCGATATTTTCATGTAAAAGACCTTCTCTTGCAATTGGTAAAAGCTCTTCCAATATCAAATCTGAAGCTGAAATGGTTTTGTGATCTGTCCAATGGAACTTAGACTCTAAACCAATTCGAGTAGCATTTAAAAAGTTATTGGCAACATCTGAAAATCGCATAACTTGTGTAATATCATTGTACTTATTAGACATTCCAATCATCAAACCAACAAAAAATGCTGTATTGGCTACTTCATCAATGACACTAGGGCCTGAGGGCAGTACCCTATTCTCTATTCTTAAGTGTGGAACATTATCAACCACACCATAACAAGGTCGGTTCCACCGATAAACCGTGCCATTATGTAGCATTAATGCTTTTAATTTGGGTGTTACACCATTTTCAAGCATCCCTACCGGGTCTTCATCAAAATCAGCAGTAAGCACAACTGGAAAACGAGAGATATCTTCCTTAAATAAATCTGGCAAGCTTTTAACCCAATGCTTGCCGAAATAAACACGGGGTAACATTCCACGTTGTTGGAATGTTTCTGAACGGGTATCAACCGAATTTTGAAACACTGCAATACGGGATTCATGCCATAAACGGTTATGATGGATAAGTCCAGAATTAACAGAAATCGCCATAACAGGTCCTGTAATGGCTTGAGCTAGATTATACTTTTGTACAAAATCTTCACTACCAACTTGCAGGTGCACTTGGAAACTGGTGTTAAGTGCTTCTAGCATGTAGGAGTCATGAGTTACGTTCAATTCGTCCATGCCACGAATATTGAGTTTGAAATCAGATCCTCGCAAGTTTTTAAGGGTTTCATTTAATTCAAAATAGCGATCAATTGGAACCATGTTATCTAAGGTTAAATCCATTTGCTTTAAAGTTGGCAAGATTCCGGCCAGAACAATTTGTGCATCGTATTTACTGGCTGCATTTCGTGCAATCATAAGCGTTTCATTGATTTCATTCTCTAGCTTTCTTAGTGCATTACCCGTTAAAGTACTAGGAGTCAGGTTGGCTTCCAAGTTGAATTTTGCAATTTCAAAGGTAAAGCGTGGATCGGTTAAATCCTTCATGATTTGTTCGGACACACAAGCGGGTGAAAAATTTCTATCGACTAAAAACATTTCTTGTTCCGCTCCAATTCGCGTAATTCCTGATTCAATCAAGCCTTTTTTAATCATTATTTCTAGTGCATTTAAATCATTCAGAACAGCACGCATAAAACGCCTGCGTTGTTTTTCGCATTGCTGCCTCGAAATATTCATCTCACCCATGTTTTTTCTCTCTCTTTTTAATACAACTTATAAACCCAAGTTAAAATTCCAGATAACATTAACCAATTAATAATCACTAATGGCACCCCTACTTTGACGAAATCTGAAAATTTATAACCCCCTGCATTCATGACCAGTAAATTAGTTTGGTATGCCATCGGTGTGGCATAACTCATGTTTGCACCAAATAAAACGCCCAAAACAAAAGGTTCAACAGGCATACCTAATGTTTGTGCAATACTCACAGCAATAGGTGTACCAATAACTGCCGCCGCATTATTGGATACTACATTGGTCATCACTGCCATCGAGAATATCAAAATGGCTAACACCACGCCAGGTGAAAACCCAGCCGTGCTGGTTACAAATAAACTGGCAAGGTAATCGGCTCCACCTGTTTGGATGAGTGCAACGCCTAATGCCAAGGATGCGACAATAATAAATATCACTTGAGCACTAAGGGCATTAGTTGCATCTTTCCAACGCAAACACCCCGTAACAATAAGCACTAAACAACCAATGACTGAACTAACAACAATTGGCAGTATACCAAATGCCGCAAAACCCACAATCAGTCCCATTACCACAAGAGCAAGAGGTGCTTTTGATGTATGAGGCAATTCTTCACCACCATCAAGAACCAACAATGTTCCCGATGCTTTTACCTCCCTAATAGCATCATGAGTTCCTTGAACGAGCAGAACATCTCCAGCTCTTAATAAAACTTCTTTAATTCCCTTGGAACGAGCGTGTGTTTCTTTACCATGTGAATGCACCGCGAGTAAAGTGAGTCCATATTTTGAATTTAAACGTGCGTCTTCTATTCTAACTCTATCTAATGTGGAACCAGCAATCACGACTAATTCGGCAATACGTTGATTGCCATCTTTTAAAGGGTGTTCTTCATCAACTTCGGTATTTCCTGCAAATAATTGTCCGCCTAATTCAAGTTGATAATCGCGTAAATTATCAGAAGTATCTTTAATCACCAGACGATCGCCTGCCATGATTTTCACATCTGGCAAAGTAGCCATTGATAATTTCCCTGAACGTATAATGCGTTCAATATTAATGTCATTGCCAGCTTTTTCTCTAATCTCAGCTAAAGTCGCACCATCAGCAAAACCACCCTCTTCCACCTCAATTTCGGCGGTAAATTCTCGTGGTGATGTGTCTTGTAATGGTGGAGAACGTTCTGGCAATATCATTGGTGCAATAAGCCATAAATAGAGTATGGCAACTATACTGGTTAGAGTCACAGGGAAAACGAAATCAAACATTCCGAACTCAGGAACCCCTAAATCTTCAGCCACCTTAACAACGAGTAAATTGGTCGAAGTACCAATAGTAGTTGCCATACCGCCTAGTAATGTTGCCATTCCCATTGGCAATAGAGTACCTGATGGTGACTGACCAGTTCTGAGTGATACATTGACAAGTATGGGTAATAATAGCACGACAATAGGCGTGTTATTGACAAAAGCACTCAGTACAGCTCCAGCAATAAGGGTTAATAATAGACTCAATTGAGGACTTGTTCGCCATAATTTTGCTAACAAGCGACCTATGGGTTCCATTGCACCAGTTCGCACCAAAGCTTGACCTGCAACCATTAAGGCAGAAACAGCAATTAAGGCTTGATTGCCAAAACCCGCAAAAAATATTCGTGTACTAAAATAATTACCATCAGGTAATTGATAAGGAAAAACTTCAAATCCAAGTATTAAGGCACACAAGACAAAAAGACTAGAGGTTTGAAGAGGTATTTTTTCTATGGTAAATAAGACCAAAGCCACTAGCGTTAATAGTAAAACTGCAATGGTATGCGGCCCTGGAGAGCTCACTGCAAGGGTGGAATCAATCATAAAAATAATATTTTCTTAAAAACATAATCACAAAGTCTAACACGAGTAAGGCAATAAAATAAAATTTTAATTTTCAAATGGTGACAATTGTTTTAGAATAGTAAGTTCAAGAATTATTAAAACAGGAGTAATACAAAGTGTCAGAATCAAAACCATGGTTACAATCTTATCCAAAAAACATCCCAGAATTTATTGAGGAGCTCTCTTATGATTCTGTCTCTCAAATGTTAGAGACAGCATGCAAAAAATTCAGCACGCGGACTGCTTTTGTTAATTATGGCAAAAAGATCACTTATGGCGAGTTGGATGAACTTAGTAAAGATTTGGCAGCCTATTTACAATCCAAATTTAAAAAAGGTGATTCGATTGCTATTATGATGCCAAATTTATTACAGTACCCAATAGCTGTATTTGGCATATTGAGGGCAGGTCTGATTGTCACAAATACCAATCCTTTATACACTCCAAGAGAGCTTAAACATCAATTGAATGACTCCGATGCAAAAGCAATAATTGTGATTGAAAATTACGCAAGCACCCTAGAAGAAGTCATCAAAGAAACCAATGTAAAACAAGTAATAACAACACAGATTGGTGACATGTTAGGAGTAATCAAAGGCTCATTTATGAACTTTATAATTAAAAAGGTTAAAAAAATGGTTCCTGACTTTAAATTGGAAGGTGCCATTTCTTTTAAACAAATGTTAAGTAAAGGAAAAAGTTTAACTTATACAAAACCCGAAATTAACTTAGATGATATAGCTTTTTTACAATATACAGGTGGTACAACAGGTGTTTCTAAAGGTGCCATGTTAACCAACCGCAACATGGTTTCAAATGTTGAACAAGTAAAAGTGTGGAATCATGACAGCCTAAAAGAAGGCAAAGAAATTGTCATTACAGCCTTACCTCTTTACCATATTTTTGCATTAAATGCTAATTGCCTGCTTTTCACTGAATATGGTGCGAAAAATATATTAATTACAAACCCAAGAGATATGCCAGGGTTTGTCAAAGAATTGTCTAAACATAAATTTACAGCCATGACAGGCGTAAATACTTTATTTAATGGACTGCTTAATACACCAGGGTTTGCTGAACTGAATTTTGATAATTTTAGATTTGCTTTAGGTGGAGGAATGGCTGTTCAAAAAGGCACTGCAAAGCAGTGGAAAGAGGTTACAGGCGTAACGCTGGTTGAAGCGTATGGGCTTACAGAAACCAGTCCTGCAGCTTGTATGAATCCAGCAAACCTAGATGAATTTAATGGCATGATTGGTTTGCCTATTTCTTCAACTGAATGTGAAATTCGAGATGATGACGGCAATAAAGTGCCTGTAGGAGAATCCGGGGAACTCTGTATTCGTGGTCCTCAAGTGATGAAAGGATACCTCAATCGCCCAGAAGCCACTGCTGAAACAATTGATAAAGACGGTTGGTTGTTGACGGGTGATATCGCTGTAATGAATGAAAAAGGTTTCTTTAAGATTGTCGACCGTAAAAAAGACATGATACTTGTCTCAGGATTTAATGTTTATCCCAATGAAATTGAGGATGCTGCGTGCTTGCACCCCAATATTATTGAAGCTGCAGCTATTGGATTGCCTGACCCAAAATCTGGTGAAGTAGTCAAACTTTTTGTTGTAGTAAAAGTTTCTATGACAGAAGAAGAAGTCAAAGTACATTGCCGTGAAAATTTAACTGGTTATAAAATTCCAAGGTATGTTGAATTTAAAGATGAATTGCCTAAATCAAATGTAGGTAAAATACTGCGAAAAGACTTAAGACCAAAATAAAACCTTAACAATTGATTAACATTAAATTAACGACTACTTAGGTAAAATACACACATGGATAGCAAAAAACCATTTGTTAAATCCATTCCTTTTTGGATTGTGGTTTTAATACTCCTTTACTCTGCTCTCGGGTTTTTTGCTATTCCATATTATGCTCAGAAATATTCAAAAGAATTGGTTGCACATGAGCTTAATTCGTCAATAACAATCAAAAAAATCTCTTTTAATCCTTTTACATTTTCAAGCACGCTAACAGGCATCAAATTAACTGATAAAGATTCAACCCTATGGTTTAGTGCTGATAGAATCAGTCTGAACTTAAATTTATGGAGTTCTCTTTTTAAAAACATCAGTATCGAAGAACTCGTTATAAATAATCCCTTTTATAAAATTATTACCAAAAACAATAATAATGAGGTTTCAGTAATATACCCAAAACTAAATCCTTCTATAAACACTGAAGAATCTCACGAAAAGTTCATCATTGATATAACAAATATATCCGT
>JALSIL010000572.1 GCA_026990095.1 Lysobacterales bacterium | reverse complement strand
TGATGCGAAAGAACTTCATTGACTATGATAGTATATAGGCACAATTCACAGGTTTTAACTTAAATAATAGAGATCTATGCATAATTATATGGCGAAAGAAAAAATACCAAAAAGCGTGGATATTTTAAATCTCTTCAAGCAGAACTGATTGCTATGTATTATTTTAGGTACATTATTGATGATCATTTTAGTCAAGAAATTAGCTCAAAAAACATCCCAAAGTTTTGCCAAAAGCTTTTTTCAGAACATAATTTCAAACACCCCATCGAAAAAAAGCCGCCCAAGTGGTTTAAGGCATTTTTAATGGAGAATAAAAAACAGCCGCAGCAATAATCACGATTTCTTTGTGGTATAATTTAGTCCGCTCTACTTACCAAGGATTGCCCTTTATGCTTAAAAATACAATTTTTGCGTTACTAATTATGCAACTTTTTAGTTGTGCTTCTACCGTTAACGACCCAATGACAAATGTGCGTGCTAAAACGCAATGCCCCATCGGTTATCACCTTGAACAGCAAGGTGGTATAGAAGTGTATTCAAGAACTAATGACTCGCAAAATAAATCAACCCTAGAATTTAAGTGCGTTGCCGATAGAGAGGACATGATGTTTAATAATTCGCTCGTTAATTGAGTAATTAATAGTATCTAGTAAGGTTTGGGTATTATAACTATATTTTTTATTTGCTTAGTTGTCTTTATAAGCGCATAATAAGTATAATTAATTTTTTAAAAAGAGGACAACTATATGTCTATAACTGTTGGGTTTGTCAGTGAAGCCTCAGAATTAGAGCACAGGGTTGCTTTGGTTCCTGAGACCACAAAAAAAATGATAAAAGCGGGATGGAAAGTAATCATGCAAGCTGGGGCTGGTGCGGAAGCTGGTTTTGTTGATTCGGCTTATGAAGGTTGTGAAATTGTTGAGGATATCAAATCAGTTTTGACAAAATCTGATATCTTTATTTGTATTGCACCACCATCTGCTGACACCATCAAACAAATGAAGGATGGCTCGATTTTAGTGGGAATGATTGCTCCTTTTGCTGATAAAGAACGCTTTGATATTGCTAACAAGAAAAATATCACCATATTTTCAATGGAACTTGTTCCGCGCACTTCGCGTGCTCAATCCATGGATGCTTTGTCTTCTCAAGCTTCAGTGGCGGGTTATAAAGCCGTATTGATGGCAGCGGTTGAATCGCCACGATTTTTCCCCATGTTGACTACAGCGGCAGGCACGATTCGACCTTCGCAGGTTTTTGTTATTGGCGCTGGTGTTGCAGGCTTGCAAGCGATTGCCACGGCTAAACGCTTAGGTGCTATGGTTATGGGCTATGATGTTCGCCCAGAAACGGTGGAACAAATTCAATCACTGGGTGCTAAATTTTTAGACCTTGGTGTTGATGCGGTTGGCGAGGGTGGTTATGCTCGTGAATTAACCGATGAGGAAAAGAAACAACAGCAAGAAGCCATGACCGAGTATTTGAAAAAAGTTGATGTGTTGATAACCACAGCGGCAGTTCCAGGGCGTCCTGCACCGCGTTTAATCACCGAAGAAATGACCAAAAACTTAAAACCTGGCACAATCGTGGTGGATTTAGGAGCCGAAGGCGGTGGAAATGTGGCTTTGACAGAAAAAGGCAAAACGGTTAAAAAAGACGGTGTGACTTATATTGGACCAGTCAATTTAGCAGGCTCTTTGGGTTTGCATGCCAGTGAAATGTACTCGCGTAATGTGTGGAATTTGCTGTCACTAATGAAAGATTCTGAAGGCAATTTTGCCATCAATTGGGATGATGATATTTTAGAAGGAAGTAATGTAACAAAAGATGGTGAAGTGGTTCACCCAATGGTTAAGGGGTAAGATGATGATTGATGGATTTGTAGCAGTTTATGTTTTTATGTTAGCGGCTTTTGTTGGTAACGAAATTATTTCTAAAGTGCCTGTGGTTTTACACACGCCTTTGATGTCGGGTTCCAACTTTATTCACGGTATTGTGTTGGTCGGAGCCATGGTGGCTTTGGGTCATGCCGATACGCAACTTGAAAAAATCTTTGGTTTTGTCGCTGTATTTTTAGGTGCGGGCAATGCCGCAGGGGGTTATGTTGTTACCGAACGCATGTTAGAGATGTTTAAGACCAAAAAGAAAAAAGACGAAGGAGATAAGAAATGAATGAGTTTTTTAATATGTCTCGTCTTATAGACATCAGTTATTTTGTTGCGGCGGTACTTTTTATTGTTGGTTTACGCAGAATGTCAGCCCCAGGAACTGCCAAAGGCGGCATTGTTTGGGCAGGATTTGGTATGGTTATTGCCACGGTTGTGACTTTTCTTACGCCTGATATGCATAATTATTGGTTAATTTTAGCCGCATTAGTTTCTGCCACGATTATTGCGTGGATTAGTGGTAAAAAAGTTGCCATGACCGACATGCCTCAAATGGTTGCTTTGTATAATGGTATGGGTGGTGGATCTGCTGCTTTTATTGGAGCAATGGAACTTTATAAAGCTTCCAATGGATACCCGATGCTTGGTATTCCAACTTCTTTAGCATTAATCGGTGTCTTTATTGGAGCAATATCATTAACGGGTTCGTTAATTGCCTTTGGTAAATTGCAAGGCCTGATTGATAAGCGTTATACTTTTCCTGGGCAAAATATCTTTAATGGCATCTTTGCCTTAGCTGTTGTTGGTTTCGGAATTTATACCTTTAACAATCTTGAAGCGATGAACCTTTGGATTTTCTTTGGCGGTGCATTGATGCTTGGTTTACTAATGACCTTACCAATTGGCGGTGCAGATATGCCGGTGGTTATTTCGCTTTATAATGCTTTTACTGGATTGGCAGTATCATTCGAGGGTTATGTGCTTGGAAATTGGGCGATGATTGTCGCGGGTATGTTGGTTGGTGCTGCAGGCACGCTATTAACACAATTGATGGCAAAAGCCATGAATCGCACTATTGCTAATGTTTTATTTGGCTCAATGGGTGGTGATGATTCTGCTGGTGCCGATGGCGAACAAGGTGAGATGAAGGAAATTGAAGGCAATGACGCTGCCATTATGATGGCATATGCCGAGCGTGTGATTATTGTTCCTGGATACGGCCTAGCCGTTGCTCAAGCTCAGCACAAATTGTGGGAAATGACGCAATTATTAACAGAAAATGGTGTTGATGTAAAATTCGCCATTCATCCCGTTGCAGGCCGAATGCCTGGTCACATGAATGTATTGCTGGCAGAAGCAGGCGTTCCTTATGATATGATTGAAGACATGGAAGACATCAACCCGCAGTTTAAACAAACCGATGTGGCATTGGTTATTGGTGCTAATGACGTGGTTAATCCGGCGGCACGAGATGATCCTTCTTCATCAATTTATGGAATGCCTATTTTGGAAACAGACTTAGCCAAAAATGTTATCGTTATTAAACGTGGACGTGGTACAGGTTTTGCTGGTATTCAAAATGGTTTATTCTTTAAAGATAACACCAAGATGTTGTTTGGCGATGCCCAAGATGCGATTGGTGAATTGATAACAGGATTAAAAGAACTTTAGTCTTTCAAACAAAGTTTAGCACATCAAAAAGGCAGTCAAACTAATTGTTGACTGCCTTTTTAATACCCAAATCTATTAAGCAATATTCGGGCTAGATTCCTTTCGTACGAAAGTGTTTAAAGCTTAAAAAGGCGTGAAAAATGATAAAAATAGCTTAATGCAAGCTGTTTGCATTGTTCAAAGAAGCGATGTGTGATAGATTACATTGTGAAACCTTATGAAGTCGTAAGTTTAGGGGGCATAAAGAATCAGCAGCGCCTGTTCTCGCTGCTGATTCAAGCGTAACCGTGGAGTTACGCAATCCCACTAAAATTGCTACAGTCGGAGATTTGACCAAACTCGCGTCGTAGCATTTACCCACGAGTCGCCATTATAGAAGGATAAAAGTTAAATCAACTGTACAAGTTTGTACTATTGATAAAAAACATTAAAAAACACTAAAATAAATTAAAAAATGAATACAAATCCAAAAATTAAGCAGAATCAGCAATTAAAGAAAAAAGCTTTAAATCTGCTATCTAAAGCAATAGCCAAAATAATTATTAAATTTAGATTGCCACGCAATGAGTTTTTAACTCTGTTTGACGAAAAGCTGGTGCTCGAAGCGCAAAGACTCGATCCAAAAGCATCGCATGTGGCATTAGCTATCCGCACAGGAATTGATAGACGCTACATCAGCAAACACTTAAAAGGTGAAATGCCACGTGCCAAACCCGATAAACTTTCGGTAATTCTTGAAGACATTCGCTGGACCGCCCGTAAATACTACAACAGCAGCAAAATACCCAAACTGGGTCCATTTAAAACCTTCCAAAGCATCTGCGAACAAAGAGCGCCAGGTTCACTGACCTATCAAGCCATTTTGGAGGAATTAATTGCCAATGGCAATTTAAAGGATTTAGGTGATAAAGTTGAAGTCATTAGCATTGTTAATACGGTTAAAAAATCTGAAGAGGATTACTCTCAATTAACCGCTACCCAAATAGATAGAACGGTAAATACATTAATACATAATTCTGATAAAGTTGATAAACAGCATATGTTTATCCAAAGAACAGTGTATTCAACACAAATAAATCCAAATAAATTTCCCAAACTTCATTGTGAATTTGAAAAATTAATTGAAAGACACTACCAAGAAGTGACCGAGAAATTAATTGAGTATGAAGATAATGTTGAGGCAAATACATACCCACAATATGGTATATCATTTTTAGAATATAAATCCGAGGAGTAAACTCATGAAAAAAAAAACTTAATTAAATTAACCTTTCTTTTAACAATATCATCCTTAATAAGCACAAATTTATTGGCACAAGATTACAAAACCAATTGTGTTAGTGTAGTTGGCGATGGTTCAAATGTATCCGTAGTTGGCGACGGTTCAAATGTATCCGTAGTTGGTGACGGTTCAAATGTATCCGTAGTTGGTGACGGTTCAAATGTATCCGTAGTTGGTGACGGTTCAAATGTATCCGTAGTTGGTGACGGTTCAAATGTATCCGTAGTTGGCGATGGTTCAAACATCAACCACTACTGTTTCCCAACAACAAACAACTAAACATCCCACCCCCGAGAGAATAGCTACTCATTTTGTAAAAATGAGTAGTTGTTTTTTTTAAATCGTAACGGTCAAAACCAGTTTGCGTGTATGAGGATGGTCGCGGTGTTCGTTTAAGTAAATGCCTTGCCATGTTCCTAAGGCTAGGCGACCATTTGCGATGGGAATAGTCAGTTGGCAGCCAAAAAGGGAGGATTTTATATGGGCAGGCATGTCATCATCGCCTTCGTAATTGTGCCGATAGGGAAAGTTACGTGGCACCAGTTCTTCTTCAAAGTTTTTGAAATCTTCGCGTACGGTTGGGTCAGCATTTTCATTGATGGTTAGACTGGCACTGGAGTGTTGTAAAAACACGTGTAATAAACCCACTTTTATTTCTGCAATTTCGATGGTCTGTTCAATTTGCGCAGTGATAATTGAATAACCACGCCCTTGGGTTTGGATGGTGAGCTTATATTGTTGCATGATAATCGATGGTGTTGAATAATGTTATTATGCCGTATGTTCTCATGGAAATAAAGTGTTAAGATAGGCAAGCTAAAATAGCTTAGGAGTAAATGAGTGACATCACAAAAAAAGTACACCGCACGTTCCGCCACATCGGTTATTATTGCCAACATGATTGGCACGGGTGTTTTTGCCTCTTTGGGTTTTCAATTACTTGATATTCAATCGCCTTTTGTAATTTTGTTGCTGTGGGCTGTTGGTGGCTTGACGGCTTTGTTTGGTGCTTTGAGTTATGCCGAACTCGGGGCGGCTTTACCTCGTTCGGGTGGCGAGTATAATTTTTTGAGTCGTATTTATCACCCCATGCTTGGATTTGTTACGGGCTGGGTGTCTGTGGCTATAGGTTTTGCAGCACCTGTGGCTCTGGTTTCAATTCTTTTTGCTACTTACATGACGCAAGTATTTCCTGTTCTGAACAGTCAATCCTTAGCGGTTGGGTTAATTGTGTTATTAACAGCTATTCACATCAGCAACCACAAAAATAGCGGTGGCTTTCACCAACTCATGACGTTGTTTAAGCTTTTATTGATTGTCGGTTTTAGCCTTCTGGCTTTTTTTACGGTAGATGCCCCACAAGACATTTCTTTTTTACCCCAGGCAAGAGACCTTAATATTGTTTTTTCCAGCAGTTTTGCTGTTTCGCTGATTTATGTGAATTATGCTTACATGGGCTGGAATTCTGCCACCTATATTTCCAGTGAAATTGAAAACCCACAAAAGAGCTTGCCCAAAGTGTTATTAATCGGCACGTTAACGGTAACCGTTCTTTATGTTTTGTTAAATTTTATCTTTCTTTATACCGCTCCAATAAATCAGATGGCTGGCAATGAAAAGTTTGCCTATATTGCTGCGGATTATGTGTTTGGTGAAAAAGGTGCAACAATTTTAGCCTTGAGTTTGTCGGTTATCTTTATTTCCACCGTTAGTGCCATGACCATGGCAGGCCCTCGGGCATTTCAGGCTATCGGACAAGATTATCCGCTGTTTAAAAAATTAGCACAAACCAATAAAAACGAAATTCCCGTCAATGCCATTATTCTGCAATCGGCACTGGCTATTTTATTTGTTTTAACTTCTTCTTTTAATTTTATATTGGTGTTTGCAGGCTTCACCTTGGGCGTTAGTAACTTTGCTACTGTTCTTGGTGTCATCGTCTTGCGTAAAACACAACCAGACTTACCACGACCTTACAAAACATGGCTTTATCCAATAACCCCGATTTTATATTTGTGTTTAATGGGATGGACACTTATTTACATTATTATCGAAAAACCCCAAGAGGCGTTAATGAGCCTAGGCGTGATAGTCTTGGGTGTGCTGTTGTATTTTGTTTCCAATCGTTCACGCACATAAAAATGGCGGATGTTTGGTAGGTGAGAAAGGTTAGTAGGTTTTGTCTTACAGTCGGTTTAAACAAAAAATACGTTAGCTAAAACTGATGTTTTCCAGAGTTTAAAAGCGAATCTTTTGATTCGCTTTTATAGAGTTCGAGGTTTGTGTATTAGGATTTAATTTTGACTGAGGTGGCTACTATTTCGTATATTTTTGCTGCTAAGTCGCCTGCACCATCCTCTTTTAGGTGCTTACGCATTTTTTCACTCATCATTTTTGATTTGAGTTTTCCGTAGACTTCGGCTGTTCCCTGCGTGTCTTTTGGGATGAAAAATGAGTGGTGGTTAAAGTCTACTCGTGCGGTGACTCCGTTGCTTTCCAACATCATCCAACAACCACTGCCTTGGCAGACTTTGCCGATGTTGCCAGTAAATACCATGTCTTCGCCGATAATCATTTCGTGTTCTGCGATGGCTTGTTCAATGTTCATCTTCTCTTCAGTATTGATCCACTTATTGCCATAAACTTTTGCACCATCAATGACTTGAGTGACCACAACTTTTTTTTCTTTGTATTCTTTTTTGGCTTCTTGGTTTTGTGCAATGCTTACTGTAGAAATGACTAAATAGGTGATTAAAAATAATTTTTTCATGATGAAATTGTTTGTAGTTAAAGCTTTATTATACTTTGATTGGTCAATAAACAAAGCGAAAGAAGTTATATTTTTTTTAAATATTAAGGTATAATCGCCAATTCTTGAAAAACATAAGGAAAAAACATGGATTTATTTACCATTGAGAACTTGCTAACTTTATTAATGTTGACCTTGCTACAAGCTGTTTTGGGGTTTGATAATTTGTTGTATATCTCTTTAGAGTCGCAACGCGTCGAAAAGGACAAACAGGCTAAATTGCGGAAACTTGGAATTGGTATTGCTGTGGTTTTGCGATTGGTGTTACTCTATGTATTAATGAAACTCATCCAGTTTTTTCAAGACCCTATTCTGGGGTTTAATTGGCAAGGAGTGGCAGAAGGACATTTTAATATGCATGCCTTGATTGTTTTATTTGGTGGTGTTTTTATTATGTATACCGCGGTTAAAGAAATCTGGCATATGCTTTCATTAGAAGATGAAATGCATGAAAAAGTCAAACCCCAACCGTTTAATAAGGTTTTGATCATGGTTATTATCATGAATTTAGTCTTTTCGTTTGACTCTATATTAAGTGCT
>JALSIL010000571.1 GCA_026990095.1 Lysobacterales bacterium | reverse complement strand
ACTTCAGGTAGCTTGCTCATAATAGACTCTTATTATTCAAAACTAACGTGTAGTTTTTTATCAAGTAAAGACTCCATTGGCATTGGCCACCAGCCCATGTCAGAAACCATGTCTAAAGCCTGGTCTGGGGTCTTGCCTTTGTACTTAACCAAATAAGCGGCCCACAATTGCGAGACGCGGTGTCCCGAACGGCAATGCAAAAGCACTTTACCCTCGGTATTTTCTAATGCGGCAGCAAATTCCGCTAATTTTTCAGGAGAGTAGGGGTTGTTCTTGCCGCCAATTGGAATAAAGTTGTAATCAATATCAGCTTTCTTCAAAAGATAATCTTCATAGAATTTTAGTTCCTTCATTTCTTCTGGTGTGCGCGTATTAATGACTTTGGTAAAGCCAGCTGCTTTTATAGTGGCAAAATCTTGGTACAGTGGTTGCGGTCCAATAAAGATATTACCGTGTTGAAATAACATTTGTGTGTAAGGTGGACGCTTGACTTCTTTTAATTTGGGTTTAGCAAGTTGTGCCTGTGCGTTGAAAACCATAAGTGTGGTTAGAATAAATGCAATTTTCTTCATGTAATTTTCCTAAATGGTTAAAAAATAAGTGCTGCCATTTTGCGACGCAATTGCGAAATCAGCTTGGCATCATCAAGCAAGTTAAAGGCACTAATCAAACTCTGCTTTATTTCGCCTTTTTCATCTGTCTGTGCTGTTGCTAACAGTTCAAGCAGTTGGTTTATGCCTTGCTCTGGATTAACCGAAACAGTTTGATTAATCGCATGTTTTAGGGCTTTGTTTTGAGTTTTTTGTCCTAGCTCAACCAAGTCCAAAATGGTTTTGATGGTTTTGGCTTCATCGTTTTCTTGTTCGTCATCCGTTAATTTTGCAAAAGAATCAAGGGCTTTTTCCATTTCTCCTTCTTGCAAGTAGATTTTAATCAAGAGTAACTGTGCTTGCAACGAACTTTCTTGTTTGAGGTAAGGAATTGCATCCAAAACTTGATTGTTGTTAATTAAATCCAGTGCTTTTTGCATGGAGTTAGATATTTCTTCTGCTGGTTCGGACACAGGTGTTACATGAGGTTCAATTAATTTTCTAATTTCACTCTCTGGCTGAACGCCCATAAACTGCTCGATGATTTCGCCATTCTTCATCAATAAAACGGTAGGTAAAGAACGAATGCCAAAGTTCATTGATAATTCTTGCTCGGCATCAGTATCAACCGTTGCTAAGTGCACAGAACCTTTTAGTGAATCAACAATTTGGTGTAATATTGGCATCAATTGTTTACAAGGAGCGCACCAATCTGCCCAAAAGTCGATTAAGATAGGAACAGTTTTGGATTTCTCAATAACCTCGGTTTCAAAATCACTTGATGTAACGGCTTTAATGTATTTAGACATGGTAATTATTTAATCTTCTTTTTTATAATAAGGGTTTTCACCTGTGGAATGGTCGGTGCCATCCATTAAGCCTTTGAGTTCAGGAAATGCACGCAAGAGTTTTGTTTCCATGCCCATGGATAAAGTTTGACCCGCCATGCCACAACCATTGCAACCACCACCAAACTCGATAAAGGCATAACCATCATCGATACTTATAAGCTTGGCAAAGCCACCATGCATTGCAAGTGAGGGGTTGAGTTCGGTATCGATAAAGTATTGAACGCGGTCATCTAAAGGAGCATCTTTATCAGGCTCTTTGCCTTTGAGTTGAGGGGCTTTTATATTTAATTGACCACCTGTATCGGTATCATCGTAACTGATATCAGCACCATCAAGGTATTTTTCATCGGCTTTACTCGCAAACAAGCTGTAGGTTGACTGCTTAAATTCATAAGCTTCTGGTGGTATCTCATCGCGCTCGCAAAAATTTAAAAAACAATCGGCAATTGGCGTGCCAGGGTTTTTAACCATCACTTGCAAATGCAAATCATCGATATCGTGTTTGGCAATAACATCGGCTAAAAAAGCTTCTGCTTCGGGACTAATGGTAATGTTCATTTGATTCTCTGGTGTCTGTGTTGGCAAGTATGTTGCATAAGTATGCGCTAATATAACTTTTTCAAGCGTTAAGGGCTAATATTCATTCTATTTTTTGTGGTAAACTTTAGTTTTTACAGGAAAAGTTGTTTCTCCGACTTTTTTAGCTTTTAATTCTGAAGAAATAGCGAGATTTGGTGTATCAAAAATTGTTCTAATTAGTTCTTCAACACTCATTGAGTAATCCTATGGGCAGTGCGGTTAATTTAAATTTACCTTGGTTAAAAGGTAATACATGTTTACCAGAATAGAACACTATTCCATGTGAAAATTGTGAACCTACAAAATCAGCAAATTTTAGAATGCCTTTAAAATCTCTAATGGAAACACTGGCGGATGCCTTAACTTCAATTGCGATGGTTTGACCGTTTGTTTGTTCCAATATTATATCGACTTCATTTTTTCTTTTGTCTCTAAAGTGGTAAACAGAGATATCATTTAATGCCCATTGACTGTGTTTTGTGATTTCCATCATAATGAAGTTTTCTAACAAGCCGCCATAATTGTTTGATTTAATCAGCTGTTCACATTTATTCAACCCAAGCAAATAACATGCTAAACCCGTGTCCACAAAATGCAATTTGGGCATATGTGTAATTTCTCGCTTTGCTCTATTTTTACGAAAAGCAGGCATTGTTTTGACAATAAACATTAATTCAAGAAGTGAAATATAGGTTTTGCTGGTTTTGTCATCTAAACCAATGTCACTTGCTACATTGGAATACTTTAACAAATTGCCACATAAGCCTGAAAGATAGGAAATTAATACCCTTAACTTTGTTTGATAATCTCCTCGTGCATTATAAAGCGTTTCAAAATCTTTAAATAATCGACCTTGTAAATAGGATTTGAACCAAATGGTTTTTGTCCTTTGGCTTTTTTTATACTGAATTTCTGGGTAGCCACCATCAATTATCCATTGCGCGATATTTTCTCTTGTTATGGATATTTGCTTAGTATTTTTAAAATCTTGAATAATAAGATAATCTATCAGGTTGAATTGTTTGTTGTTTATTTCGGTTCGCGATAATGGATATAGTTCTAGTCGTGCCATATGTCCTGGCAAAGCTTCATGTGTTTTGGCAGACCTAAAAACATCGGCAGAGCCTGTTAATAAAAATTTACCCTTATGTTCTATTGCTAAATTATCAGAACACATTTTAATAGCTGGTACAAGTTGTGAAGAATATTGAAACTTATCGAGTATAATATTTCTCCCTTTAAATGAATCAATAAAACCATGAGGGTCTTGGTTAACCGCTTGATAGATAGCTTGATCATCAAGAGTAACATACGACATATTCAACTGTTTGCCCAGTTTTTTTACAAGTGTCGTTTTTCCAGATTGGCGAGGTCCAGTTAAATAGAGCACTCTAAATTCCTTGAGTAACTCTTCTATGGTTTCTTGTAAATTCCGATTGAACATTTAGGATGCTTTTATGACTATTGGCGTAAGAATGTACCACTATTCCGAATAATACAATGCATTGTTCCGAAAAAAACAACTTAATATTCCGAAAAAGATAATTTTTTAACGCAGAGTGGCGTTTTTACAACTTATTTAACACGTTCCATGAGTTGTGCAAAGGTCTCTTTTATTAATACCTTCATTGAAGTATTAATAATGTTCTATCATCGATACCCAGCTGATACCTCCAACAAGCCCAAGTTTTTTCATGTTACGCTATTCTTTTGTACAAAAATGGTAAAGAAACATCCAAACGGTAATCAATGCTTGAATGTGTTCCGTTGAATTCTTCGTAGGTGTGTTCGATGCCGTGTTTGTCTAATTGATTGGCGAGTTGGCGCATGCCGTAATGAATCATAAACTGGTCACGTGAACCGCAATCCATAAATAAACCATTGAGTTGTTTTAAGGCTTTAATGTTATGTTTAACCAAGTTTACAGGGTCATTATCCAACCAATTTTGCCATCTTTCGGGTTTTATTTCACAGGTTTTTAAATCAAAAGGCAGTTCAATTTCGTCCTGTGGGTCGTAAGTGGCTGCCATGCAAATCATCATCAATGTCAAAATATCGGTTCCATGGGTTTTCTTGGCTTTCCAAAAGCGTTTGATAAAATGAGTAACATCACCTTTATAATTGGCAAGGACATTGGCAACGGTTGGGAAATCGCGTTTGTACAAAATATCAAAACCTGCATCACCTGATTGATTGGCAATTGCACCCCAAAACCCAGGAAAATCCATAGCAAAACGAATGGCAGCAAAGCCACCTGATGATTTGCCCAAAATTGCACGGTGTTGCGCACCTTTTTTCACTCTAAAATTTTCCTCAACCACGGGCACAACTTCTTCTACAATATAACTGGCATAATTGCCAATAGCTGGCGTATCTATATACTGATTGCCGCCCAGACAAGTAAAGCAATCTGGCATAACAACAATGGTGTTGCCCATTTTTTCATCCGCTATCAACCTATCCAAACGTTCGGTAATGCTCTCACCAAAAGCACGCCAGCCGACTACGCCTGTTCCGCTGTTTGTATAGGCTGCGAGGTAATACATCACTGGGAACAGTTCGTCATTCTCGTCGTAGGTGGCAGGTACATACACATAAACGGTGCGAACATGAGGGTCTTTTAACGGATTGTCTTTTAGGATTTCTGATTCAATTTCGAATTGAACCAATGAACCTTTTGGGTAGGATTTGATGTGGTTATAGATTGACATTGAGGCTCTAGTTAAATTGTAATTACCTGCTATTTTAGTTCTAATGAATGATTTATTCTACTGAATTAATTGGTGATTAAGTTTTTTACTGCGTATCGTCATCCGTGTGGGCTAGCGTGAAAAAAACATCAGGAGTGTACTCGTGTGTGATTTCTATATCGAGATTTGGGTATTTACATAATTTCCAATAGTTTATCGGCGACTCTAAATGAATTAGCATAGATGGTGAAAGTAGGGGTGACGCTACCGCCATTTGGCATAAAACTACCATCAGTGACATAGAGGTTATTCGTTCCGTGTACACGGCAATTGGCATCAAGAGCTGAAGTTTTGGGATCGTTACCAAAGCGTAGTCCTCCTGCCATAAGGTTTGAGGTTGGGTCTGTCCAAACATTACCTACGGCATCATCTGCACCCATGGCTTTCATCATTTCTACGCCTTTATCGACGACATATTGTGCCACTTTGACATCGTGCGGGTGAAAACCCACTTTGACCTTTGCAACGGCATCCCCCCATATATCGGTAGTGGATTCGTCAAGTGATATGTTGCAATCATCGTTTGGCAACCAATCACAAAAGACTTCAAATTTAAAATCTTTTGATTTGGTAAAGGCAGATTTTATGTTTTGTTTGAGTTTTGTGCCCCACAATAATTCGCCATCATCAAAACGCAAGGGGTGCGTATCAGCCGTTGGTGAAGGAGGGTCAAACACAAAGTCGATAGTGCCACCTTTTATGGGTTTATCAGATACAGATTTATCGTCAATTACATACCAATCTTGTAAGGAGCGATTAAAAAAAGGTCCTCTGACCATTAACTCAGCGCGTTTATCTTTTGGTAGTTTGGTTAAGTTAAATGTACCATGGCCTGTGCCTCCCGCACAGCAATGCAGATTTTTGCCGATTTGGTTGTTTTTATTACCGATACCATTGGGATGTGAGTTACTTTTTGATGCCAGTAGTAGTCGAGACGATTCGATTGAGTAACAGGCCACCACCACTTTTTTGGCACTAACCTGAACAGTTTCACCATTTTCATCGTAATAATTAACCGAGGTGGCATTGCCATTATCATCAGTATTTATTTTGTATGCTTTAGCATGGGTAATAATTTCGCAATCACCTGTTTTGACGGCATCATCCAATAAGGCGGCACGCGCCGACGCTTTTGCACCAGAATGACAGCCATAACTGCCACAATATCCCGAGTATTCGCATGAGTTTCTGTTGTTGTGGGGTTTTGATAAAATACCGCGTGACATGATTAAGGGAGTAAATCCAATTTTATGAGCCGCTTCATCAAACCAACGTGCTATGGGGTGTTCTGCTGTTGGTGGAAAAGGAAAGTCAGGTGTTGAACGGGGTTCTAAAAATTTATGTGGACGAACTTTACCCGAAACGCCAACGAGTTTTTCGACCTTGTCGTAGTAAGGCTCCATATCTTCATAACTAATAGGCCAATCGGCAATATTGGCTCCTTGGATTGGACCAAATGTCGATAGCAGTTTAAAGTCAATTGGTTTTAAACGGTAAAAATAGGCACTCATAAAGTTACTCGCACCACCGACAATATTGCCGCCCCAAAACTGCGATGTGGTGGATTCTGAAAAACTTCCATTGTCGTTTGGCTCGGATAAAACATGGGGTTCTTGCGATAATTTGGACCGAAATTTGCGTCTGCGTCCAAGCATCTCGTCCTTTTTAAAATCCTGTTCGTTATACCAAGCACCTTTTTCTAATACGATAACCTTGTGTCCAGCCTTGGATAATTCGTAAGCAATGGGAGCCGCTCCCACGCCACTACCGATAATACAAATTTCGCAATCTAGTGTTTTCATTATTCAAAATCTCGATAAGTTTTACCTTGGATGGGGTGCGGAAACCCTCCTTGGTGTTCTAACCACTGCCACCCGATTTGATTGGTGTTGCCACCGTAAAAAGGATCAAGAGTGATTGCTTCAACAACGTAATAAAGGAGAATCGAAACCCAGTTTCGTCCCGCTTCAGAATTAATAGTTTGAGCAATGAGTTTATCTTGCCCTTCGTTATTAACAAGGCGAAAGCGTTTCCCAGTCTCATCTTGTGCTAATTGGTTAAGCCAACCAATGCCTTTGATGATAAATTCTGGATCGCCATCATTAATGTTAACCTCATCAGTCATTGCCCATTCAAGATAGGTTGTAATATTGAGGTCATTGGCACTTGGCCCATCGCCATCATCGGGAAACAGTCGCATAAATATCGTATCTAAGTCCAGTTTGTGTTCTGCATTAAAGGTTTGTGTTGGTATCTTAACTGTAGGAATTGTAGATTTAAGTTTTGGTTTTGTAACATTAGTCGCATTACCTGATGGTTTGCAACCTGAAATGCTGGCAAGTAAGGAAGCAGCCATTGCTGATTTAATAAAGCTTCTGCGGTTAATGCCCGTTGTCCAATGTGCTTTAAAAGCCATTATTGTCGGTTTTTTTGTTAAATAATGGGCGTCACCTGCTGATTTGGAATAATGTTTCATGCTGTTTGATTGACCTCATTAAATAATGCCATAAATAAATGAATATAAGAATAAAGAGTTTTAACTAAATTGTGTTCTTTTTTATTCCAATTTTTGATGTGTTTTGATAAATCATCTGGAACACCATCACGGTGAACAATTGTCCCTGTGATATCAATAATAAATTCGGTTGGTACTCCGTGGACATTGTATAAATCAGTAATAATCTCGCCTTCGTCGAAGCTTAACATATAATTAATATGGTGTTTCTTTTGAAAACTTAAAGACTCTTGGATTGAATCATCACGAGAAGTATTTATTGCCATTATTTTAATATCATTGGCTAAATTGTTTTGTATCATTTTAAGTTTAGGAATTTTTTTTATGCAAAAGTGGCACCAAGTATTCCAAAACACCACATAGACACTTTGTTTTCCTTTGAAATCACTTAATTTAAAATGCTCACCATTAATCGAAGTGATTTCAAAATCAGGTGCACTATCACCTTCGTTGGGTTTATAGGCAAGTGAAGAGGACGCCATTAAGAGAAGAAAGACAAGTGTAAAAACATATCGCATAATTAAATTCAAAGTTAAGTTGACAAGTTAGACCATAATACACCAAAAAAAATCACATGTGTTTAACATTTTACTCAATTATGCGTATCACCCATAATAGTTTCACAGTCTCTTATAATCATGTTTTCATTACTGGAGTTTGGGTTTTAATGATTAATGCGCTCAAAGTGCGCAGTAAAGTGCCGTAAAAATTCAGGTTCTTTGGTAATTTTTATGCCTTTGGATTGCTCTTTTTCTTTGATGATTTCTTCAAAGGTTTCAATCACATAATCGATATGACTTTGGGTGTAAACGCGTCTTGGGATTGCCAATCTGACCAGTTCCATGGGAGCGGGCACTAATTTGCCATTTTCATCGTATCTGCCAAACATCACCGAACCAATTTCACAACCACGAATACCACCTTTGATGTATAAGTCACAAGCAAGGGCTTGTCCTGGGTATTGTT
>JALSIL010000570.1 GCA_026990095.1 Lysobacterales bacterium | reverse complement strand
GCTGTTGATTTTAAACTCTTTTTGAGATTTGTTAACTTTTAACTGAACGACTTCCAAAGTAATCTAACCGTGTAAAAAGGCGAGATTATAGCACACTCACAAAACTCTGCAGCCTTTGTAGGTAAGTGGGATTTTTCCCACTCAAAGCTCAACACAAAAGCCTAAAAGTGTCAGTTAAAACCAATAGTCCAAAAAAATAGTATTTTGCATTGATGATAAAAAAAGAGATGCTTCACGTTCTGCATTTTTAATTGAATTTACTGGGTTTGATTTTATTTTACTTTAGTGCTTATATTCACTTTGCCTAATGTAAGCTTTGGGTTATTATTGGCGTAAATTATTATTAGGTATTTTGTTATGACTGGTATTGAAATTGATTTCGTTTCTGAATTGATAAAAAAAGTAAAGCCCTCGGCAACTATTGCGGTGAGTATGAAAGCGGCGCAATTGCGGGCGGCGGGTAAAGATGTCATTGGATTGGGAGCTGGAGAGCCTGATTTTGATACGCCTGATCACATTAAGGCGGCGGCTATTGAAGCCATTAATAATGGTCAAACAAAATACACAGCAGTGGATGGCACTGCCGAATTAAAACAAGCGGTTATTGGTAAATTTAAGCGTGAAAATGGTCTGGACTTTGCTGCCAATCAAATACTGGTGTCTTGTGGGGCGAAACACAGTATTTCAAATGTGCTTGCCGCCGTGTTAAATCCAGGCGATGAAGTGATTATTCCTGCACCTTATTGGGTCTCTTATCCTGACATGACTTTGCTTGCAGGGGGAGAATCGGTCATTGTTAAGACCACGCAAGAACAAGACTTTAAAATTACGCCTGAACAATTGGAAAATGCCATTACCGATAAATCACGCCTTATTATTTTAAACACGCCGAGTAACCCGACAGGAAAAGCTTACCGTAAAGCTGAGTTACAAGCATTGGGTGAGGTGTTGTTGAAATACCCACAGTTGATGATTGTTACCGATGATATTTATGAACATATTTATTGGGGCGATGAAGAAATTACTAATTTAGGCGTGTTATTTCCACAAATGATGGATAGAATGGTGTTTATTAATGGTGTTTCTAAGGCTTATGCGATGACGGGTTGGCGTATTGGTTATGCAGCCGGTCCTGTGGATGTCATTACTGCCATGCGTAAGATTCAATCCCAAGCCACATCCAATCCTTGTTCCATTTCTCAAGCGGCATCTGTTGCGGCACTCAATGGATCTCAAGATTGTTTGATTCCCATGAAAAAAGCCTTTAAAGCACGCCACGATTGGTTGGTTAAAGCCTTAAATGACTTGCCGGGTTTTTCATGCCTTGAAGGAGAGGGTGCTTTTTATGCCTTTCCTAATGTCGAAGCAGTTATTGCAAAAATTGATGGGGTTAACAACGATGTTGAATTATCAACATGGCTGTTGGAAAATGCCGAGGTTGCTGTTGTCCCAGGCACGCCTTTTGGTGCACCTGGTCATGTGCGTTTATCCTTTGCCACTTCGATGGACAATTTACGTAAAGCCATTGCAAGAATTGAAAATTGCCTGGCTAAGTTGTAAACAATTGTTGATTGATATAAGAATTCATTGAAAACTGAGGCTTTTTTTGTTATCTTTCCCTTGTGTATGTGGGAATGGGATAGGTTGTAGCAAATCATTGCTTAAATTCTATTAGAGTTTGATTGTTTAGCTATTTTGTTAATAGTTATTTTATGAGCCTCTAAATCTCTTCCTTAATTAAAATTCATTTTTCATTGAGCTTATTAATAGCTATCCGTGCGGGCTATTTTATTGATTTGATGCGGAATTGTTAATAGTTATAATTCAGTTTATGTTTCAACACTGGATTAAAAATGGGGTTAAAAATTTAAATGGGTAATAATAGTGTGTGCGATACTAAAAAAATTAAATTTGTCTTTGTATTGATATTAGGTTTTTACCTAACCAGTGTTCAGGCAGTTGTCATTCCTCCATATGTTGATACGACTTCTCAATTTATTGATGATGCTGTAGCTGGATGCCCAGCAGGTAAAACCACAACATTTAATGTAACACAAGATTTTACTATCACTGATCTTAATGTAGGTATTGTTATCGAGCATACTTTTAGAGGGGATTTAAGAGTTAGTGTTACATCTCCACCTCCTGCTAGTACAGTTGTTAATTTGATACAGAATGTTGGAGGCACTACCGAAAATTTCAATGTTTTATTTGATACTGAGTCTGCTAATGATATAACAACTGCTCCAGAAAATGCTCCTCATGCTATTGCTTATAACGGAACTAATTATGAATATACTGTTAATCCTCCCGGAGGTCTGCTTAGTACTTTAAATGGCAGTAATTCCCTTGGATTATGGACGGTAACTATCTGTGATAGTGCTGGTGGAGACTTTGGAACATGGAAAAGAACATCCTTAGAGTTTAATGGGGATTTTAACTCAAATTTAACAGGTACCAAGAGTACGCCTGTAAATGCAGATGAGGATGGTAATGGTTATGTTAGCAATGGAGATACCTTAACCTATACTATTACTGCCACCAATACAGGGAGTACAGTTCTCAATAATGTTGTTGTTAGTGACTCACTATTAACTCCAAATAACTTTACCTGCCCAACATTAGCAGTTGGTGCAGATTGTGTGTTGACTGGAACTTATAATGTTACAGTGGTAGATGAATTAGTTGGCAGTATTACAAATACAGCAAGCTACAACAGTAATGAAACCACCTTGCAAAGTACTAACACTGTCTCTGTTAATGTCGGTCCGAATGTACCAAGGCCACCTGAGGATGTCTTTTATATACCGTTACCAGAAAATGATGCATTAACTGCCTTTTTATCGATAGTTCCAGCTAGTGGAACATCCCCCACTGGAGAAACTTGTACTGGTGCTAGAGTACCAGCGAGTCCAATTAGCACTTATTCTTCAATTACTGTATTACGTGATAATACAATTCTTTACTACGATCACCAAGAAGATGGGTATGAAGCCGATACAGTTACCCCTGTACAAGCAACAACGGAAATTTGGGGAGACGGTGTTTTTGCCAATGGTGTTGCTCCTGGCTCTGGGTGCTTAGTAGATGCTTGTGACGTACTTAATGCGGGTATAATTATTGTGTTAGATAATCAAATCACTATTCCTGATGTCGCTCTTAATTTTGATGGTGGAGATAAAATTTCGGCAACAGATACTATTGCTATGACAAAAGCCAACTGGGCAGCAGGAACAGGGACAAGATTGGCTGGTGCTTTTGAACTTTATCCTACTTCAGAATGGGGCACAAGTTATCAAATACCTGTAGGGCAAGATATTGCTCCTGCAAACTTTAATAATGCAAAATATCAATATGTTGGAATTACAGTAATGGCACAACAAGATGGGACAATTGTCACTATTGATTTAGATGGTAATCCTGGCACTGCAGGAGATATTAGTACTGTTACTCTAAACGAAGGACAAAGTACTTTTATTGATGGTGGAATAAAAGTTGGTGCAACAGTTGTCTCAAACTTTGATGTACAAGTCGATATTATGACAGGCGATGTTTGTGATAATTATGAATCACGATTTTTTACTCTTTTTCCTACTGCTTTATGGGATAATAGTTACTATAATCCTGTTGGAACTGCAGCGGGTAGTAATGGGCCTGTTAGGGTATTACTATATAACCCAAATGCGAGTGATATAACTGTATTGATTCAAGATGGAGTTGGTACAATTACACAATTAGTGGCAGCGGGAAGTCTATTTGACTACTTGCAAAATGATAACACAGCAGCTCATTATTGTACAACTACAGATAATTTAACTTGTGATGTTAATGGCCTTCCTTTTTACGCTATGGCTGGAGTAGATGCGGATCCAGATACCCTAAGTACTGCTGGCTCACCAGATGGAGATAGAAACGACTGGGGATTTACCTTGGTACCTAAATCTTCATTAAGTCAACAGGCACTAGTTGGATTGGGTTTTGGTCAAGATCCGACGCAGAATATAACGGAAAATTCAAGTCCTGTTTGGATTACAGCAGATATGGTCAATAATGCGACACCTATTGGTGGTATTCAAATATGTGTTGATTATGATAATGATGGCACCGATACAGGCCCGCCACTTATTGACCCAGTGACGGGACAACAGTACGATGTGACGTTCAATGTTAACCTTTATGATAGCACTCAAATAAGAGACACAGATGGAGATCAAACAAGTTTATTGGTTTGGATTTGCGATTCTGATGCTGCAGATGCTAACAATGCCATTATAGCTGTTGCTTGGGGGCAGGATCCTTCAACAGCTAGTGCTGGTGCTCCTGCCATTGATTTGGGTACAGGTGTGCCTAATGTTGCCTCTCTAGCCTTAAATAAAAAAGGCCAGTTAAGTAATGACATTAATGGTGATGGTTTTCCAAGTATTGGCGATACTATAACCTACCTTATTGCTTTAACAAATGTTGGTTTTGTACCAGTAGATGGTGAGGTGTTGACAGATAATCTGCCCTCAAGTGTGACGTATGTACCTGGTAGTACACTATTTGATAATAGCACTGGGGCAGGATTTGTTTCTCTTCCTGATTCTGCAGTACCTCCAGCAGCGACAGAGTTCCCACTTGATGAAGGTGGTGTTAGTTTGCCAGGATTGGTACAAGTCGGAAAAACATTTTACGTTTCCTTTGATGTTATTATCAACTCATTACCACTTGGTGACTTTGAAATGTGTAACGCAACAAGTGTGAATATTCCAATTGAAGTGGTAACTGATGAACATTGTTTAGCTTTGTTAGCTCGTACATCTGCAGTTGGCAATTTCGTTTGGAATGATTTAAATCAAAATGGGATTCAAGATGTGGGTGAAACTGGTGTTGAAGGAGTGACTGTTTCATTACTAGATAGCTCTGGCAATCCTGTACTTGACGGTCTTAGCAACCCATTTACAACGACAACAGCTGCTGATGGCTCTTGGGCAATAACTGGATTGTCTGCAGGTGATTATCAAGTGTTTTATGATACATCTACTGCAACTGATAACTTAAGTTATTCTTTAACAGCTCAAAATCAAGGAGCTGATGACACTGTAGATAGTGATGCTGGTTCTAATGGGATACAAGGTCAGTCGCAAACAGCCACATTTACTTTACTTAAAGACCAAATCAACAATGATTTAGATGCTGGCTTTATTGCTGCTTATTCTGTTATTGGAAACCGTGTTTGGTTGGACTTGGATAATGATGGAAATCAAGATGCTAACGAGGATGGAATTGCTAATCGTACTGTTCAATTAACACCTCCTGCGGGAATTGACCTAGGAGCTGGATTGGGTAACCCTATAACAACAGTAACAGATGTCGATGGTAATTATATCTTTAACCATTTACCAATAGCTAACGGTTATGTTGTCACTGTAATAAACCCTCCTGTGGGATTGACTCAAAGTTTTGATGAGGATGGCACTGCAACGGCACATATATCGGTTGTAAACTTAACAACTCCAAATCAAGAATATTTGACCGCTGATTTTGGTTATGGACCATCATCTGGAACTATTGGTGATTATATCTGGTCAGATGCTGATGGAGATGGACAACAAGATCCAGGCGAAATAGGACTAGCAGGTGTGACGGTTTATTTATGTACAGCTGCAAATTCAAACCCATGTAATGCAATCAGTGTTGGAGTAGTTACCACTACAACAGATGCGACAGGTAAATATCTATTTACTGGATTAACGTTAACTGATACTTATGTTGTAGAAATCGATTCTACTGCTTTGTTAGCTGCCAGCTATATACTAACGGGTGATCCAGATGGAACTCTAGATAATGAAACTACTGTACCTCCATTAAATGGCTCAAATAATGTAAATCTTGATGCTGATTTTGGTTACCAACCTCCGACAACGCCTCCAGAATCAAACAATTTTTCTGATATTGGTGATACGGTATTCAATGATTTAAATGGAAATGGAGTACAAGATGTCGGTGAGTTAGGTATTCCTGGTGTAACGGTACAGTTACTTGTAGCAGGTGGCGGTCCAATCGCATCAATTCAGACAGATGTAAATGGAATGTATTTATTCCCTTCTTTACCTAATGGATCAGACTACACTGTACTAATTACAGATACAAACAATGTTTTAAATAACTTTATTCAGACAGCGGATCCTGATGCAAGCCTTGATAACCAGTCAACATTATTAAATTTGGCTGCAGATAATTTGAATCAAGATTTTGCTTATAAACCCATCAGAGCAGGAACGGGAGTTATTGGTGATCGTATTTTCCATGACATTGACACAGTAGGAGTTCAAGATGGTTTGGATCAAGGACTTGAAGGAGTTGTTGTAACGTTAACCAACAACCTGACTGGTGATTTTATTGCAACCACAACAACAGATGAAAATGGTAATTATGTTTTTTCTGGGCTTGATGCGACACTCACTTACAAAGTTAAAGTTGATACAACGACGTTACCCAATGGTGGTGCTGGTTGGTCAAATAATATTGATCCAGATGCAGGAACGACATCAGAATCACTAATTGATTTATCGATTCCTGTAAATAATATAGATTTAACTCAAGATTTTGGATACATCAGTTTAGTTGATAATACCATTACAGGTACTATTTGGGCTGATAATGATGGTAATGGCACACTAACAGACGGAACAGGAGCAACACCAAATGAGTTAACTAATGGTATAGAGAATGTTACGGTTGTCTTAACTGACTTGAATGGTAATGTATTAGCGACAACAACAACAGATGTTAATGGAGATTATTCATTCACAAACTTGCCTAATGGCTCATATCGAGTAATAGTAACTGATAAATTTAACCAACTGGCAAATATGCACCATACAGATGGCCCAACAGCGGGTGCAAACAATAACTCTCAAGATGATACGGGTTATTTAGTTGCTATCTCTGGAGGAGTTACAAATGACACGGCTGATTTTGGTTATCAACCAGTAGTGACGACTCCGATTACATTGGGAAGTTTTAAAGCGGTGTATAATAAAACAGAAAATCAAACTGAAATTAGATGGACGACAATTACCGAGTCTGGAAATGTTGGGTTTGAGTTATACTTTAAACAGGATGGTGTTTGGGAGCAAGCTAATATAGAACTAATTCCTTCGCAACACATTTATCACCTTGGAGAGGTTAGCTACAGTTATATAGTTAAAGGCGTATACAGTAAAGAGTGGGCTATTGTTGATATTGATATTACAGGTAAAAGGCAATCGCATGGTAGCTATAAAATCAATACCGAATATGGCAATACTAAGCTAAATAAGACTTCGGACAATATCGATTGGTCTAAGTATAAGCGTTTACATTCAGATAAAGAAAAAGAACGTAATATCAATAAAAGTGCTGAAATAAACGAATATATTCGACAAAATAAAGGAGCAGTAAAATGAATGCTATAACACATGTTAGATTAGTCATTTTAAGTTTAGGCTTAATGTCTCTAACCCAAGTCAAAGCTCTTACTCCGCAGTCAATTTTAGACATGAAAATATCTCAAGACGGTATTTACCGAGTGCATTATTCGGATGTATTAAATCTTGGAATCGATCTTGCAGGTATAGAAGTTAATCAATTAGCCTTAACAAGTAATGGTCGATTGATACCATTAAAAATCGCCACTGATAATCAAACAACAATTGGACCCAACAGTTATTTGGAATTTGTTGGCAATGGTCAGGATAGTTTATATCAACAAGGTGTGGTATATAGCTTGATATTCGGAAATAATTTAGAGATAGCTGAACAAATTCAAGTTGCCAATAATGGCTCTTTAGTAGAGTCATCATACCTTCATACAGATGTTTACGATGACAATAATGCGTATAGTTTTGGTTCTCCAATAGATGACCCTTGGTTTTCAAAAAGAATATTGGCAATAGGTTCATTAAAAACTGCTAATTTAGACTTTTCTATTAGCCAAGGTATTGATGAAGGAACAGCAACAATTGAAATTGATATTTGGGGTGGTACAGATTATGAACAATACAATGATCACCATGTTATTTATGAATTAGACGGTATGCTCATTGATGATTTTAAATTTGATGGTATTGTTTCTCAAAGCCGTCAATATGACATACCCAGCTTTAAATTAACCAATGGTAATCATCAGCTTAACATAAAAGTGCCTAATGACACTAACACTGCTGCTGATGTCATTCATGTAGAATCATGGAAAGTCACATACCCAAGAAGTTTTTCATTGCAAAATAATCAATTGACTTTTGCTTATGGTGATGTTAATCAAGCAGTTCCATCTGAGGAGATATTTAAAGCAAG
>JALSIL010000569.1 GCA_026990095.1 Lysobacterales bacterium | reverse complement strand
CCCTAAAATAAAAAATTAAGGACCAAGGGAATATGCTTTAACACTATCGCTCACAGTAGTTTGTACCTTAAGACCTATTATAAAACGTTTAGGTGTTGAGAACAAGGAATTACTGATAATAACTCAGCTGTATTAGCCCTCAATTGCTCTTTGTAAGTCTTCTTGCAATTGATTAATTTTGTTGTGTGCTTGTTTTAATTGCATCATTTCGTGGCTGATATTCAAGGCAGCCATAATAGCCACTTTATCGGCAGCTAATGTGGGGTTGTTTTGTTTGATGGTTCGCATGGTTGCATCCAGTTGATCAGCTGCGCTTAATAGGGCAGGTCGCTCTTCATCAGATGCTGCAAATTGGTATTCTCTATCCAGAATTCGGACCGTTACTTTATGTTGGTTCATGCGGATTGTTGCTCAAGTAGTTTCAGACGTGAAATCATGGATTCTAAGCGATTTTTAGCTTGGTCGTTTTTTTGCATGAGTTGTGTTTTCTCGTGCGCTAAAGATTCCATTTTATGTTTAAGTGCAGAATTCTCATTCTCATACTTGGTAATTAATGCGATAGCCGAGGTTATTGTCTCTTCAAGAGAGGCAATTTCACTTAAGTATTTGTTTTTGCTTTTGTCCATAGGATAAATAATAAATGCCAAACTCAAAAAGGTCAACCAAGTTATTAAAAAAACCTTTCAAGATTATGAAAAATCAGGGAAAATATGCAATTTAGTAAATAACTCGACAATTCAATGATACCTTACAAGCCATTTGCCAAACATTTAGATGAGAATAATATAATTGCTACGCCCGCAGAATTGCATGGACATGCATGTGGCATGATAGTTGTCAATCGTGAAGTGGATGTCGAGGAATGGGTTGATTTAGTAATTAATGATTATAGTTTTGAGGGTGGTGATAGAACAAAACTCTTGCCTGTTTTAGGGGCATTGTTTGATTATGCAAAGGATAAACTTGCCGCTGATAATTATACCTTCAATCCGCTTATGCCATCGGATGATAATGACTTGTCTTTTCGTTTGGAAGCATTATCAACCTGGTGTTCTTCTTTTTTGACAGGTATGGCATTTGCTGGATTGAAATCTGATGCCAATATGCACAAAGATGTGCATGAATTTATAGTGGATTTAGAAAAAATTTCAACAGTAGAAACGCAAATAGAAGAAACCCAAGGCGAAGAGGCTGATTATGTTGAATTATTAGAATACGTTAAAGCAGGAACAATCTTGCTGTATTCAGAATTTGAAGAATACAATGAAGCAACTTCTGCTGATTTGCATTGATTTCACTATTGTTTTCATGAATAAAGTGAAAACACCAAATCATTTCAAATAATATAAGTAAATAGTTGCATCTGCTTGTTATTTTGCGTAATATTCCCGCTCTTAAATTTGTAAGTGATGTTTTGCTGTGGGCGTAAGCCTTAATTAAACGTCTTTATCTATTTATTAAAACGAGTAATATAAACAAGTACAGAACCAAAGTAACGCCAATAAATCTTAGTTCATGTACGCATACATGCGAAGGAGCATAATTATAATGAAAACTTTTAGTGCAAAAGCTGATGAAATCAAACGCGAATGGTTTGTCATCGACGCTGAAAATGTGATTTTAGGTCGTATGGCGACTGAAATCGCGCGACGTTTACGTGGCAAACATAAGCCAGAATTTACCCCTCATGTTGACACAGGGGATTATATTGTTGTTATCAATGCTGAAAAATTAGCAGTCACAGGTAACAAAATGAAGCAAAAGACTTATTACAAGCATACAGGTTATGTCGGTAACTTAAAGTCGATTACTTTAGAAAAGCAATTAATCAAACACCCTGAAGTTGTTATCGAAACGGCTGTAAAAGGCATGTTACCTAAAAACTCATTAGGACGCACCATGTACCGCAAACTTAAAGTTTATGCTGGTCCAAATCATCCTCATGAAGCACAACAACCAACAAAATTAGAAATAGGTAGGAAATAATCATGGCAAATAATCAATATTATGGAACAGGCAGACGTAAATCATCTGTGGCTCGTGTATTTTTAACACCTGGTTCTGGTAAAATTTCAATTAACGATAAAACCATTGAAGAATATTTTGGTCGCGATACCTCACGTATGATTGTAGTGCAACCTTTTGAAAAATTGGACATGAAAGATCAATGGGACGTTAAATGCACTGTGGTTGGCGGTGGAAACACTGGACAAGCTGGTGCCATTAGACTCGGTATCTCACGAGCTTTATTAGAAAGTGACGAAGAACTAAGAAAGCCATTACGTGCAGAAGGATTCTTAACACGTGATGCACGTAAAGTGGAACGTAAGAAAGTTGGTCTGCGTAAAGCACGTAGAGCGGTACAGTTCTCGAAACGTTAATCTATACTTTAGATTTTTTAAAAAAGCGGATTTTATATCCGCTTTTTTATTGTTCAAAATTTGACCTCAATGCTGATTTAGAAATGAATAAATTTCCCGCAAAGAGAGAGTATTGATTTTGCTAAGTAGCAAGGTGAACGTAGGTTGGTGCTGAGGTACGAAGCCCAACAACAGGCTTTCGGTAAACTCATGGATAAATTTTATGTGTTAAATTATGTAAGATTGATTTGTATTGATAATTGAGTTTAACCTGAAACACGGTTGATGTGTAGGGTGTTTCTTACCAGATAACTGACAGCATATGTTGAATAATAATGCTTCTAAAAATTTAGTGAAGTGTGCAGTTGCTGTCTTTCTTGTATTGGATTGTGCGAAAGCTATTATCTAGTAGATTACAGATAAGTAGTGTGCTCTGTAGGGTTTGACCAACGTGTGTGATAAGTTTGATTGCTTCTGAGGCTTGTAAAATTCCGGCTAACCCAGGAACAACACCGAGGACACCTTGAGTCGAACAATTTTCTGGCTCAAAGCCTTTAGTGTAAGGGAATAAACAGCGTAAACAGGGTGATGATTCCAATCGTAAATCAAAAACACTTATTTGGGCTTCGTATTGATAAACGGCTGCATAGATTAATGGTTTTTTTAGTTTTACGCATATATCATTCACAAGGTAGCGTGTTTTGAGGTTATCTGTCCCATCAATAATGACATCTGCTTTTGCTATGAGTTGTTGCGCATTCGTTTCAGTTAATTTTTTGGCAATTGCATGGATGGTAATTTCAGGATTAATCGCTTGCATTCGGGATTTGGCAGAATCCACTTTAAGTGCGTCAATTGAAGCGGTTGTGTGAATGATTTGTCTTTGTAAATTGCTGAGTTGCACCACATCATCGTCAATAATACTCAAAGTTCCAACTCCTGTGGCTGCTAAATACAAGGCGCAAGAAGAGCTTAAGCCACCTGCACCAATTAGTAGCACGTGTGCTTTAGTGAGTTTGTCTTGTGCTTCTTTTCCAAAGCCCTGCAATTGATGGTGTCGAGAATAGCGCAAATCATGAGCAGAAACTGTTGCTTGTGCAACAGGAAGTTGGCATTCTTGCCAGTGTTCAAAGCCTTTATCAACATTGATGGCATTTGTCATTCCATTAGCTATTAACAAATTGACGGCAGCTAAAGAGCTAACTCCTTTTTGGCATATAATGTAATAAGTGTGGTTTTTTTTAAATGTATCTTTGGCGTAATGCAGTAAATTATCCGCAGCAATCGCTATTGAATTTTTTGGCGTGCCATCTTGTCTTTCTGTTGCGTTTCTTATATCAATTAAGGTGTATTTTTGACTGTCCTGGCAGTCTTTGAATGCTTGTTTGACAGTAACCGACGGAGTTTTCATTAGATTAAGTGGGGGTAGAGTAAATCAACAAAGCGTTGAACGTTGACTTTGTCTCCTGCTTTATAATTTTCATGTGTTTCATTAAAGGCGATAAAGCAATTGGCTTGGGTTACTGAAGTTAATCGCCCTGAACTTTGATTGCCTGTCGGGGTGACTTCAAAACCAATGGTTGGGTCATAACTTAATGTGGCACGAACAAATTCACGGCGATAATGGGTTTTATCAAAGTTTCGGGTGAGTTTAGCACGAATAAAACCTGTTTGTTTTATGCTTTCTCCTTCAATTCGACGCAGTGTCGGAATGACAAATTGACAAAAATTATTAAAACTGGATACGGGATTGCCTGGTAGCCCAAAAAATAAGGCTTGTTTGTATTGCCCAAATAAGAGTGGAAAACCTGGTTTAATGTTAACTTTGTGAAAAGCTATGGAGCCATGCTCTTGCATGACCTGCAGAACGTAGTCTTTATCACCAGCTGACACGCCACCATTGCAAATAATTACGGTATTGGCTTGAGCGTATTTATCAAAAGCTTGTTTGATTTGTTCAGGATCGTCTTTAAGGCTATCCACATGAATAACTTCGCAATTTTGAGATTGCAATAGTCCCATTAAAGTGGGTCGCACTGAATCGTATATTTTACCAGGAGTTAAATCTTCTCCAACTTGGATGATTTCATCCCCACCTGTAAATAATACCACTTTTGTTTTTTTAAATACGGCAATGTTTTGGCAACCAACAGAGGAAATTATGCCTATGTCTTGAGCTTTAAGGCGATGATTAGCATTGAGTATATCGCTGCCTTTTTTTATATCAGAGCCGCTTTTTCGGATATGGTTGCCTTTTGAGCCAATGTCTCTTAAATGAACCTTATCCGTTTTTATTTGAGAGTTTTCTTTTACAACTACCGTATCAGCACCTTCAGGAATAGTGGCTCCAGTCATAATTGGTATGGCACTGTTTTGTGCAAGAATTGGCAATTTTCCTGCCCCAGCGAAATGGGGTTCTTGCAGCTGTAACCATCCTTGTTTGTCAGGTAAGTCGCTGTGTCGAATGGCATAACCATCCATGGCGCTGTTATCAAATGCGGGAACATTAATCTTGGCTTTAACATTGCTAGCTAAAACACGACTCAAGCTGTTGTTGATGTTAACGACTTCAGGTGAAGAGTTCAGTGCTTCTTGGGTAACTTTGGCGATTAGTTTTTGTGCTTGAGAAAATGAAATAGAGTTGAGGTAAGCGTTGTCTTTTTTTTGCATAAGGCTTTTATTGTTTGTAACGAGGAATAACAAACGTACTGTGTCGACGATTTGTTTTGCTGCTGCGATTTTTGACTTTTCTGACTTTGTAAGGGTTGTCACTGTTTTTAAACTGCAAGACAACTGGTGCACCACGAAGGTTAAAAGCCGCTCTAAATTGTTTTTCTAAGTATTTTTTATAGGCAGCAGATAGCGCTTCGGTTCTTCTTCCATGGATAACAATGCGTTGTGGATTTTGACCGCCAGCGTGAGCGTATTTTAATTTAGTTAATCGCCCTTGCACCAATGTTGGTTGATGGGCTTGATAGGCTTGTTTTAACACATCTGTTAATTGATTGGTTTCAAGCTCTTTGGTTGCGGATTCATAAACCAAATCAACGCGTTCCATTAAGTCTGACAAACCAGATCCATGCAGTGCAGAAATATAGACAAGAGGAACCCAAGAAAAGGCAGCCATTTTGCGTGAAAACTCAGTTTTAACGGCAGTTTTATGTTCTTCAGATAAATGATCCCATTTGTTTAAGGCAATAACAATAGCACGTGCATTATTATTGATTAAGCCCAAAAGATGCATGTCTTGGTCTGTAATTCCAATTTGAGCATCCATTAAGAGAACACAAACTTGTGAACGGTCAATGGCTTGTAGAGTTTTTACAATACTGAATTTTTCAATACTATCTGAAATTTTGGCTCGGCGGCGAACACCGGCTGTATCGACTAATGTGTAGTCTTTTCCATCCCATTCTAAAGGCAAGGCAATGGAATCACGCGTGGTTCCTGGCATGTCAAATGCGAGTACCCTTTCTTCACCCAATAATCGATTGACTAAAGTGGATTTGCCAACATTTGGACGCCCAATAATAGCAACATTTGGACCTTTAGTGTCAAGTTGTGATTGGTGTTCATCATCCACTAGGATGAGTTTTTTGCACAACTCTTCAAGGTCTTCGCGTAACTGACCAACATTGCGTCTGTGTGCCGCGGCAATAGGCATGATTGTTTCTATACCAAGCTGGTAAAAATCTAAAGTGGCAACGTCTTCATCTTGACCATCAATTTTATTGACCAATAAAATGATTGGTTTGTTGGTGTTGCGTAAGCTTGCGTAAATGGTTTTATCGTCTTCCATTAAACCAGCTTTTGCATCAACAATAAAGAGTATAAGGTGGGATTCTTCTATTGCATCGGTTACCTGAGAGTTCATGAGTTCAGATAAGTCGCCTTCATCCCCCAATAAACCACCAGTATCAATCAAAATTGCAGTGGATTCTTCAAACTCAAGAACGCCATATTGGCGATCGCGGGTTAGTCCAGGGAAATCAGCGACCAAAGCATCACGTGAATGCGTTAAAATATTGAATAAGGTTGATTTACCAACATTAGGGCGACCAACTATTGAGATGACTGGTATCATAAGGCACGAATTATTTAGCGGTTATACTCAAAAGCGGTAACACTGCCATCTTTATTATAAGCAATAACCGTTGAGCCTGACTTGACAGGTGCAGAATAAAAGCCATGTTTACCCATTCTTGAACGGGCTAGTGTTTTGCCATCATTGCCATCAATGACATGGATGTAACCTTCTAGGTCTCCTACAATAATATCACCGAGGTAAAACATGGGTGTTGTTAAAAGGCGGTAGTTATATTCTGTTGTTTTCCATTCATCAGAACCATTGCTTCTGTCCAATGCATGCAGATTTGATTTGTTATCAATAATAAATAAGTTGCTGCGAGAGGCTGTTACGCCTGCAGCAGAACCAATGTCTTTGGACCACATGACCCGTCCTGATTCTGTGGCAACAGCTATGGTTTTACCAACCGCACTTGAGACATATAAATCGGTTGAGATTAAAGCCATGTCGCCGTCGATGTCAACGATTCGAGCGAGTTCTGTTTTGCCATTAGTTTTGACAACATTTTGTAACCAGATGACATCGCCTGTTTCGAGTTTAATGGCAGCAACTTTGCCATTATCAAAGCCAATATACACACGCCCTGCTTTGACAAGAGGTGTGGAATTGCCGCGCAGTGTTAGGTTAGGTATATTGGTGTCAAACAACCATTTGCGTTTGCCATCTGTGGTGTCTAATGCATAAACGCGTCCATCTTGTGATCGAATCACAGCAATTTGGTTATCAATTACCGGGGGTGAGAGAATCTCTGATGAGAGTTTAACGTTCCATGCAACCGAACCATCATTTTTGTTTAGAGCGATAACAGTGCCCTCAGGTGTGCCCACAACAAGGATGTCTTCTCCAACACCTGGTCCTGCACTGAGCTCTTTATCTAAATTTATGGACCAAGTTTGAGTGCCTGTTTCAAGGTTAAGCTTGACCACTTGACCTGACTGGCTGGCAATGTAAACGTCTTGATTATCAATGTATGGAATGAGTTTGTAGCCATAAGATTTTTTACTTCCATCTAGCTTATAGGTCCATAGTTTTTTAAATTGACCTTGTTGAGTAATTTTCGTAATTTTAGTTGGCTCAAATTTCTTTTTCTTGCTTTTTTTGTTGTTTGAGCACGAAACACTAAAGAGTAGAGTGAAGCTTAATAAGAGGAGTAATTTCTGCATGGATTGTATCCCTTGGTCTGTGGTTATTGACAAGTGTTAAGCATTTTCTATTTTAATTTCAATATTTCTTTTGCCAGAGTACCCGTCACCTTTCTCAACGGCACTTTCGTAGGCAGAAACTGCTTCTTTAGAATTTCCTTTGGCAAACTGTGCGTCCCCTTGGATTTCTTGTGCGATTGATAACAAAGATGAAGTTTTAATGCTTTTTGCTTGAGCTAATGCATCGTCATATCTTTCCATGCCGTTGTACACACGAGCCAGTCGTAGTTTGACAACATCAGTCATGAGTTGGTCAGGTTTGTCGTCAATAACGTTTTTTAATTCAGCAGCAGCCTTATCAAGTTCGCCCTTGTTTGCAAATTCTTTTGCTAGCAATAAATGACCTTCGTATGTGTAAAAGTTTGCTCCTGATTTAGACTCCAGTTCAGCAAGTATTTTTTTTGCTTCATCAAATTCGGACAATTTAAATACTTCAGAAAAAGATTGGTATTGGTTGGCAACCTCAAAACGTTGTTGTTGTTTTTGGGCTTTCCAGTAATTCATGCCAAAAACGCCACCGAGTCCAAGAATTAAACCAGTAGCGATAGTTAACCAATTATTTTTTATCCAGTCTTTGACAAGCTTTTCTTGTTCAAAATCATCATATTCTTCAAATGCCATATGTGTTTCCTAAGTATTTATTTGTTCAATTATTAATAGTTGAGACCTTTGCACAACTCGTGGAACGTGTAAAAAAGTTGTAAAAAACTCCACTCTGCGTTAAAAAATTTGCAAAA
>JALSIL010000568.1 GCA_026990095.1 Lysobacterales bacterium | reverse complement strand
CAGTTCACTTGGTTTTAACATTTGAGCACTAACCGTTATTATCATTAAAGGGTACTTTTAGCCTATTGTCAAAAACACAAACCGCATTCATAATAGATGCGGTTATTACAAAGAGATAATACAAATGAAATCCAAAATCTGGAAATACACCAAACGAAGCTTATTGGTTCTGTTACTGCTTCTTACTATTTTTATCATCAATTTATTGTGGTTTAAACCTTTTTCAATCAATCATTTTTACACAAAAATATTTGTAGAGTTTGCTATGAAAAGTCCGCAAATGGTAGCTGGCATGGGCTCTAAACTGTGGCATTATGATCAACTCGATGATAATTCCCAGCAAGCCAATGATGAAAGATTGGCATTATTAGAAAAAGATTACGCCCTATTTAAACGCTATGATAGAGAGGATTATTCTGGTCAAGATTTAATCTCTTATGATGTTTTGGATGACTTCCTTAAAGGGCAAATGGAGGACATGAAATACCAAGACTATGGTTACAGTCAATCGCAAAAAGGCGGTAACTACATGGGTATTATAAGTTTCATGAAAAACATTCATAAAATAGAGAACAAAAGTGATGCAGAAGATTATATTTCGCGACTCTCGCAAATTGGCACTTCTTTTGACAACACCTTAATTCAAGTGAAAATTGAACAAGACAATGGTGTTATCCCACCTGATTTTGTTATTAAAAAAATGCTGGTTAATATGCACAATATTCGCGACCCAGAATTACAAGACAATGAATTGGTTAAAGATTTTACCGAGAAATTAGATAATCTCAAAGATTTGGATAATGACACTAAAATCGCACTGAAAAAAGACATGAAAGAGCAAATGCTTGAAGTGGTGCAACCTGCTTACGATCGAATGATAGCTTTTTATGAGGATTTATTAACAAAAGCAGACTCTCGTGCTGGGGTTTGGAAGTTTCCCAAAGGCGATGAATATTATCAGCACCAAATCAAAGCCTCCACCACAACGGATTATACTGCCGAATATTTGCATAATTTGGGTTTAAAAGAAGTGGATAGAATTGTTGCACAAATTAAAACCTTATTACGTGAACAAGAATACGAAGTTGATTTAAATCCTATTGGTAAAATCCTTAATGATATGAGTAAAGACCCTAAGTTTCTATACGACGACTCCGAAGAAGGCAGGCAGCAAGTCATTGCTGATTACCAAAGCATTATTGATGAAATTGACGCAAAAATGCATGAATACTTTGCCATATTACCCAAAGGCAAGGTGGAAGTAAAACCCGTACCAAAATACAAAGAAAAGACAGCGGCAGGAGGCTATTATGAAAGACCGTCCTTGGACGGCTCTCGTCCTGGACGTTTTTACGCCAATCTTTATGATTTATCTGCTACGCCAAAATTTGCCATGAACACACTAGCCTATCACGAAGCTATTCCAGGGCATCATTTTCAACTAGCCATTCAAAATGAATTAGAAGGCTTGCCAATTTTTAGAAGCTTTATGGGTTCAACGAGTTACACCGAAGGTTGGGCTTTGTATGCCGAAAGATTGGCATGGGAAGCTGGGTTTCAACAAGACCCATTTACCAATATAGGCAGACTTCAAGCCGAACTGCTTCGTGCCGTGCGGTTGGTTGTTGATACGGGTATTCATCACAACAAATGGACACGTGAACAAGCTATTAAATACATGAGCGATACCACTGGCTTTGCCGATAGCGATGTGGAAAGTGAAATCGAACGTTATATCGTTTGGCCCGGACAAGCTTTGGCCTACAAAGTTGGCATGATAAAAATCCTTGAGCTACGTCAAAGAGCGCAAGAAAAGCTTGGAGAAAAATTTGACATTCGGCAATTTCATAAAGCCGTATTAGAAAATGGTTCACTGCCATTAACGCTGTTGGATAGACAAATTAATAACTATATTGAAAAGACTTTAAATAAATCTTAAACAAGTCTTTAATTCACTCATCAAATCAGCACAATGCCCATCGTTTAATTATGGGCATTTAACCATGAACGATGCAATCAGAAAAGTTCCTGAACTTAACCATATTGACCTTATAAAAACTCTCCTCTTAACCCCAATAATGTGTGGCCCGAATCAGAAATTCCTGATTTTAAAAATGTCGGTCTTGCCCTTTACAATCAACTCGATGTTGTTGCCAGTAGTATATTTCATTCTCTTGCACATCACCAATGAAGTGATTCCTACCACCAATCACCGTGTGGTTAATCCAGATCACAGTGTAAAAGAACGTTACTCCATGCCCTTTTTCTGCCACCCGCATGCCAATGCCGAGCTAACCCGAAGATATATTAGCTAAAGACTTTTTGATTCAACGATTAATTGAGATTAGTGTTTTGAAAGTGCAAGCCTAATAAATAATAACCAGTTATTGGCGGGATTTTAGGTTTAGCTTGTTTAAAATAACTTTATCCTTAGTATTTTCCGAAATTATGGTAAAATCGCGTCTCTTTTATCACCATCCATTTTCAACCAATGCTATTTGAGTCCATTGCAAACCTGACTAATGCAAAATCGCTTAACTTCAAAGGAGTTAAGGGTCTTGCTTTGCCTTTATTATTAGCAGAGCTGACAAAAAACAACACAGGACTAAACTTGGTTTTGACTGAATCAGCACACGAAAGCATTGTTTTAGAAGAAGAATTGCAACTGTGTGCTCCTGAGTTAAAAGATAAAATTTTCCACTTTCCTGCGTGGGACACTTTGCCTTATGATGTTTTTTCACCCAATCCTGAAATCGTTTCACAACGTTTAGCTTTTTTATACCACATATCTCACGACATTGATAATGGCATCTTGATTATTCCAACCAATAATCTCATGCAACGATTAAGCACTAAATCTTTTATCAAAGGTCGCTCACTGTTTTTAAAACTTGGTTCCCCTTTTGATATTACTAAAAGACGCTTATCCTTTGAAAACAACGGTTACCATTGTGTCACCGAAGTGCGTGAACCCGGTGATTTTGCTGTTCGTGGTGGTGTTATTGACATTTATCCAACAGGTACTGATAAAGCCTATCGTTTAGAGTTGTTTGATGATGAAATAGAGTCCATTCGTATCTTTGATGTCGAAACCCAACGCTCCATAGAAAAAGTTAAAGACATTCATATCTTACCAGCCAATGAATTTCCCTTTGATGAAGCCGGTCGCATGCGCTTTTTGGAAAAATTCCGTGAAAACTTTGATGTCGATACACACAAATGTTCCATTTATCAAGATGTTCGTAAACTCGTGCAGTTTTCAGGCATTGAACAATATTTACCGATGTTTTTTGAAGAAACAGCCACACTTTTTGATTTTTTACCCGAAAGCACTCGCATAATTCACACAGGCAAAACACTGCCAATATTATCAACATGGGATAAACAAATTCAAGCTCGGTATCAAGAACGGCGACACGATATTCAACGGCCAGTTATTGCTCCTGAAGAGTTGTATTTATTGCCTCAGAAAGTACATGAACGTTTAAAAAATTATTCAACCATTTTATTAAACCAAAAAAGTGATGCACAAGACATTCACACCCAATTACCCAACCGCTTTAATCCTGAAACGCATAAAACCCAGGTGGCTTGGTTAGAACAACAATTAGCTGCAGGTAAACGCATCTTAATTACTGCCGATTCATTGGGTCGTGCCGATGTTATTAAACGTCTTTTCACCAAAGAAAAAATGGTACTCAAAGAAGTTGCGACTATCGCTGATTTTTTTAACTCACCATTAGACATTGCCCTAACCATTGCACCCATTGAAAACGGCACAAACTTCACCCAAAAAAACCTCATCATTCTGGATGAAAGTTGCTTGTTTGGTACGCGTGCTAATCGAACACGCAAGAAAAAACGCTTCAAAGCCAACCCTGATGAAATCATCAGCAATTTAAGTGAATTGCATATTGGTTCACCAATTGTGCATATTGATCACGGTGTTGGGCGTTATCGAGGCTTAGAGACACACAATTTTGAAGGTGAAGCCGAATTTTTAGTGCTGGAGTATTTTGGTGGTGACAAATTATTTGTACCTGTCTCCTCTTTGCACCTCGTTTCACGTTATACTGGCTCTTCAGAAGAAAATGCACCATGGCATAAGCTCGGTGGAGACCGATGGCAAAAGTTACGCGAAAAAGCAGCCAAAAAGGTCAAAGATGTTGCTGCTGAATTATTGCAGTTGTATGCCATTCGTGAATCCCGTGGCGGCAAGCAAGTTAAACTCAATGAAAACGATTATTTGCAGTTTTGTCAAGGCTTTCCATTTGAAGAAACTGATGACCAAGCCACAACAATAGATGCGGTGATAAAAGATCTGCAAAGCCCAAAATCAATGGATAGAGTGGTCTGTGGTGATGTTGGCTTTGGTAAAACAGAAATTGCCTTGCGAGCCGCCTTTGTCACAGCTAATGATTCTAAACAAGTGGCAATACTGGTACCCACCACTTTATTGGCACAACAGCATTACGACAACTTTTTGGACCGTTTTTCTCCTTTTCCAATAAAAGTTGCTGTGCTGTCTCGCTTTGTCAAAAAAAGCGAACAAAGCAAAATTCTTGAAGGTGTTACAAATGGCACGGTTGATATTGTCATTGGCACACATAAACTTTTACAAAAAGACATTAAATTCAACAATTTAGGGCTAATTGTTATAGATGAAGAACACCGCTTTGGTGTGCGTCAAAAAGAACGTTTGAAAACATTACGTGCTGAAGTTGACATCTTAACCTTAACCGCCACTCCGATACCAAGAACATTGAATACCGCTCTTTCTGGACTACGAGACTTATCCATAATTGCCACTCCACCCAAAGCACGCTTGTCAGTTAAGACTCAAGTGATTGAATGGGATAATTCCACCATTAAAGAAGCCTGCCAACGCGAGATTCAGCGTGGTGGGCAAGTGTACTTTTTACACAACGACGTCAAAACCATCGAACAGATGGCTCAAACAATACAAAAACTCGTACCTCAAGCCCGTGTGCGAGTCGCTCATGGTCAAATGCACGAAAGTGAGCTGCAAAATGTCATGCTAGATTTCCATAAGATGCGTTTTAACATTTTGGTTTGCTCCACCATTATTGAAAATGGCATTGATATCCCTACCGCAAATACCATCATCATGAACCGTGCGGATAAACTCGGTTTAGCACAAATGCACCAACTGCGTGGTCGTGTTGGACGTTCACACCATAAAGCCTTTGCTTATTTACTCATCCCTGGCTGGAAAGCCATCAGTAAAGATGCCGTCAAACGCTTAGAAGCGATTGTTTCGCTAGAAGATTTAGGTGCTGGTTTTACCCTTGCTACACACGATTTAGAAATCCGTGGTGCAGGCGAACTGCTTGGTGATGAACAATCAGGTCAAATCCAAGCCATTGGTTTTAGTTTATATTGCGAGCTGCTTGAGCGGGCTGTTGAAGCACTCAATAATGATGAAGAACCTGAATTAGACGACTTGAGTATTCACGAAACAGAAGTCGAACTCAACATCCCTGCTCTATTGCCTGATGATTATATTTATGACGTTTACTTACGCCTGACTTTTTACAAACGCCTAAGCCAATGCGAAAACACCGACGAGGTTAAAGATTTACGGGTTGAATTAATTGATCGTTTTGGTTTATTACCCGATCAAGCCAACAATCTTTTTGACATCAAAGTCTTACAGCTAAAATCCAAAGCCTTTGATATTAAGTCCATATCAATAAACCAACACGGTGGAACGGTTAAATTTGACACCCAAAGTGATGAAATATTACGTAAATTAATCACTTTGATTCAAACCAAATACCAAGACTATAAACCCGCGCCAAATGATGCCATTCGAATAACTGGCGAATTTAAACAAGCCGAACACCGCTTTGAGGCGGTAGAAAAGTTATTTATAGACTTGGGTTAGTTTCTAAATTTTCGAGTGAAAAAAAGGGCTCTTTTTTAATTTACCCAAATCCCGATAGTAAAAACACAATTCTAACACTCTCCTTTAAAACCAATGAAGAAACTTTTAGAGACCTTTGCATAACTATATGGCGAAAGAAAAAATAGAGAAAATTTGCCAGATTGAGTTAAAAATTGAAGGTAATAACCAGTTATTGACGAGATTTTTGGCGAAAAGCTGGTGAATTTAATCATTTTTTACTCGTCACTATAATTTTATGCAAAGGTCTCTTTTATAATAAACTCGCTTCATAAGTATTTTGCATCAAGGTAGCCACTGTCATGGGACCCACACCACCAGGCACTGGTGTTATCCATGCCACTTTCGGTTTAACCGCTTCAAAATCCACATCCCCACACAGCTTACCATTTTCTTTGCGGTTGATTGCCACATCAACTACGATGCAATCATTTGGAATCCATTCAGGTTTTACTATACCTGGTTTTCCAATAGCAACACACAATATCTCAGCACTGTTTACGTGTTTTTCTAAATCTTTGGTAAAACGATGGCAAACCGTTACGGTCGCTCCTGCATAAAGCATTTCAAGCATTAATGGGCGGCCAACAATATTGGATGCACCAACGATAACCACGTGCTTTGATTTTGAAATAATGCCATAAGTATGCAACAATGTCATCACTCCACGTGGTGTACAGGGTCGTAGCCCCGGTTGTCTTAATGCTAATCGACCGACATTTTCAGCATGAAAACCATCGACATCTTTATTGGGGTGGATTCTATTGGTTACTTCCACTTCATGAATATGCTGCGGCAGTGGCAATTGCACAAGTATGCCGTGAATCATTTCATCTTCATTGAGTTCATCTATCAATTGGAACAATTCTTTTTCTGATACCGTTCGTGGAAACTTAAATGAAACTGAGTTTATTCCTGCTTTTTCACAAGCACTGACCTTATTTCTGACATAAACTTCAGAGGCTGGATTATCTCCAACTAAAACAACGGCTAAACCAGGAGGTGAGTGCCCTTTTTCAATACGTTTAGCTATTTTTTCTCCAATGCTTGCTATTAATTGTTGAGATATTAATTTACCGTCTAGTATTTGTGCTGTCATCTTGTCAAAGTTAATGATAAAATCTAATTTTAACACGCAAAGAGACCTTTGCATAACTATATGGCGAAAGAAAAAATAGAGAAAATTTGCCAGATTGAGTTAAAAATTGAAGGTAATAACCAGTTATTGGCGAAATTTTTAGCGAAATGCTGGTGAATTTAATCATTTTTTACTCGTCACTATAATTATGCAATGGTCTCGCAAATACAGTAATGGATAAAGAAATAGAAATTAAAGCCAAAGCTTTCGATCGATTAATCAATCATTTAGATAATCGAAAAGATGTGCAAAACATAGATTTAATGATTCTCGCTAATTTTTGTCGTAATTGCCTAGCCAATTGGATGACAGAAGAAGCAAAAAATCTCGGCGTAGAGTTACCAAAAGACGAAGCAAGGCAATACATTTATAAAATGCCTTATACGCAATGGAAAGATAAGTACCAAAAAGAAGTATCAGATAAAAAACTAACCGCTTTTAAACAAGCCTTCAAGAACAAAGGCTAAACTCGAGAATTAATATGACAATCAAAATCATTCAAGTCAACTACAATAATAAACAACAAGGAACGCATTTAATCGAGATGCTTGATTGTTATGCCAATGATCCCATGGGTGGCAATGAAGCCCTTTCTGACTTTGTCGCACAAAATTTAGTTCATGCATTATCCAATCGCAGTGACGCCATTAGTATTTTAGCTTATGTAGAAGGGCAACCTGCAGGCTTATTAAACTGTTTTGAAGGATTCTCAACTTTTAACTGTAAGCCATTGATAAACATACATGATTTAATTGTAGCTACTGAATTTAGAGGTTTAGGACTCAGTACAAAAATGTTAACTATGGTTGAAGAAATAGCAAAAGAAAGAGATTGCTGCAAATTAACTTTAGAGGTCTTACAAAAAAATGTCATCGCCATTAACTCTTACCGCAAATTTGGGTTCTTACCTTATGAGCTAGATCCAATTATGGGAAGAGCAGAATTTTGGGAAAAGAAATTGTGAAAACCATTTTATGTATATTTGTATTTAGTTTCCTTTTTTCATGCACAATCAACCCTGAAGCGGAACTAATCACACAAAAAGAAAAGCAAATTGTAGCCTGCAGTAAAGAAGCCAAAATGTGTCCCGACGGGCAAGTAGTGGGGCGAAACCCTAAACTCAACTGCCAATTTGATTCCTGTACCAAAGATAAAAAAAATACAAAAATGCTTTGTACAACCGATGTGAAGCAATGCCCTGATGGGAAATTTGTGGGTAGAGATGCAAATAACAATTGTCAGTTTCCACCTTGTGGTAAAAATTTAAACTAAAAAAACAACTTTCTGTGTCATAATAGGCTCATTATCTCTTGTAACAACATAATAGAGACCTTTGCATAACTCGTGGCACGTGTTAAAAATCTAA
>JALSIL010000567.1 GCA_026990095.1 Lysobacterales bacterium | reverse complement strand
GAGTATTATCGCTGGCATGATAGCCACTCAGGTTGGGACGCATTTATTGCATCAACCTTCGGGCGGCAAAGGTGTATTACTTGGAGGTTTGCCATCAACAGAACGTGGCAAGGTTGTTGTTCTTGGAGCGGGGGCAGCTGGTGGAAACTCTGCCGCATTGGCCGCTAAAGGGGGAGCCAATGTAGTGGTGTTTGATAAACGCCAAGACCGTTTAGCACAAATGATGGCACTTGGAGCCAATGTGACCGCACTTTACCCTTATGAAGATTCGGTTGCCAAAGAAGTTTCAGATGCTGATTTAGTTATAGGTGCAGTATTAGTGACGGGTGCAAAAGCACCGCATGTAATTACCGAAAAGATGGTTAAAGGCATGCAAGAAGGTTCTGTGATTGCTGATATTTCAGTGGATCAAGGCGGTTGTGTTGCAACAACCAGACCAACAACATGGGAAAATCCAACTTTTGTTAAACATGGTGTGACCCATTTTAGTGTGACCAATATGCCGGGTTCAGTACCACGTACTTCTACTCAAGCAATTTCAGCAGCAATATTGCCCTATGTGCAACGCTTAGCTCGTGATGGTTGGAGAGAAGTTGATTCCTTGCAAAAAGGAATAAATGTGGATGCAGGGAAAATTATTCACCAAGCTCTGCTATAATCCAACCCATGAAGAAAAACAAAGTATCAGGACATGTCCGAAATCGAGTGAGGGAAAGTTTATTTTTCCTTATCATTCCTATTGCTGCTTATGTTCTGTTATCTTTGTTAAGTTATGATGCCAGTGACTCCGGTCCTTTTTCTGCAAGCAATGCCACGTCAACTCAAAATTGGGGTGGCTCGAGTGGAGCTGTGTTGGCGGATGTTTTACTCAATATTGCGGGTTATTTGTCTTATCTTGTGCCTATTGGTTTGGTGTTTGTAGGGTGGAGAATCTATAAAAATCACGATTATGAAGAGGTTAGCTGGTTAGATACTGGCATAAAAGCTGGTGGTTTTCTATCCACTTTATTGTCAGGTTGTGCCTTAGCTTATATGTATGTCAATACGCATGGAGCACTTTTTACAGGTGGAGGAATCATCGGTGAAATTGTGGGAAGTGCCTTATTTTCTAGCTTGGGCAAAATAGGCGCAACACTTATTCTTTGTGCAATATTTTTAGCTGGAATTACTTTGTTTACAGGCATGTCCTGGATTCAATTTGCCGATTTAGTGGGAAAATGGACCTTTGATTTTATTGAATGGTTACAGCTTAAGTATGAAGATTTAAAAGATTGGCGTGCAGGTAAACAAGCCAAACAAGAACGCCAAGAAGTCCGTCAAATCGATGCGGTGGTGCAACAAAACCGAGAGCCAATTATTATTGAGCCAGCCTTTGAACCAGAAGTGCCAGAATCACCAAGAGCCTCAAAAGAACGTCAAGGTCAATTATTTGACACCCTTCCTGCATCCAAATTTCCTCCATTAACCTTGCTTGATGATCCCAAAGCCCAAATTGTGGGTTATTCTGAAGACGAATTGGAGGTTTTATCCAGACAAGTTGAGTTAAAACTGGCTGATTTTCGCGTTAAAGTCAAAGTCGTTGGTGTATTGCCAGGACCAGTGGTAACGCGTTTTGAACTCGAACCTGCCCCTGGAGTTAAGGTGAGTCAAATTGTTAACCTTGCCAAGGATTTGGCTCGAGGCTTATCAGTCATTAGTGTGCGCATTGTGGATGTCATACCTGGCAAACCCTTTATTGGAGTTGAAATTCCAAACACCAACCGCGAAATTGTCTATTTGAGTGAAATATTGCGTTCGGTTGAATTTGATAAATCTAAATCCCCCCTAACCTTAGGGCTGGGCAAAGGCATCTCAGGAAAACCCGTTGTGGTTGATATTGCAAAAATGCCACATGTATTGGTCGCAGGAACAACAGGCTCGGGCAAGTCGGTGGCTGTTAATGCCATGATAGTGAGTTTGTTGTATAAAGCTACGCCTGATGAAGTTAAGATGATAATGGTTGACCCCAAGATGTTGGAGCTTTCGGTTTATGAAGGTATTCCACATTTGCTAGCCCCTGTGGTCACAGACATGAAAGAGGCATCCAATGCCTTGCGTTGGTGTGTGGCAGAAATGGAGCGCCGCTATAAACTCATGGCAGCAGTGGGTGTTAGAAACCTCGCTGGCTTTAACAAAGCGGTGAAAAAAGCTAGGGCTGCTGGAGAGCCATTGGCTGATCCTTTATTTAAGCCAGATGCATTGATTCCTGGTCAGAAACCACCTGAACTTGAAACCATGCCTTATATTGTCATTATCATTGATGAATTTGCTGACATGATGATGATAGTGGGCAAAAAAGTTGAAGAACTTATTGCACGTTTAGCACAAAAGGCACGTGCAGCTGGAGTGCATTTAATTTTAGCAACCCAACGACCTTCAGTTGATGTTATCACGGGATTGATTAAAGCCAATATTCCAACTCGAATTGCTTTTCAAGTTTCATCCAAAATTGATTCGCGTACCATTTTGGACCAAGGCGGTGCAGAACAATTACTCGGTCATGGGGATATGTTGTATTTGCCCCCAGGTAAGGCCATTCCAGAACGCATTCATGGGGCTTTTGTTGATGATCATGAGGTTCATGGAATAGTCAATTACTTGACCACTCACTATGAAGCTGAGTATAAGGAAGGTATTTTAGACGAGGTGCAATTAACCGACGATGGACAAGAACTCAGTGCCACAGGAATACCACAAGCTCCTGCTAGTGATGTTGATGAACTTTATGATAAAGCGGTTTTTGTTGTGACTGAATCCCGTAAAGCTTCTATTTCCTATGTGCAAAGACGATTACGTGTGGGGTATAATCGTGCGGCAACGATAGTGGAACAATTAGAAGAAAATGGCGTTGTTAGTGCACCAGAACATAACGGAGCGCGCGAAGTGCTCGCACCAGCTCCTGTTTCAATGGATGATGATATTTAGTGCCTGATCGAGAAAGGAATCGTAGCGAGGAAAAATCCTTCAGGAAAGGATTTTCATGTCAACCCACATGGATGTGGGCAAGTATCAGGACGATACGCGTAAAAGTCTTGTTTGAAGCAAAATATTTCATTATTTGAGGAGAATAGCTCGCTATTTGACGAGAATAATGGGATATTTTGGTCAAATCCAGCTTTTCCGCAGTAGATTACTTCTTTCTTGGTCAGGCACTATTTAGTTTCTATTCAGAAAGCATGCGGTAGAATGACATAAATTTAACGAGGTTAATTATGAAGATTAAAATAACATTAGTTTTGGCACTCCTATTTACGCCACTGTTTTTAGTGGCTGCTGAAAAAACAAATGCAGCTGAACAAATATTGGATAAAGTTCGCAAAGATTTAAGCTCGTTAGCTGCTGATTTCGTGCAGTATGAAACAGATGCCAACGGCGTAAAATCAGAAGACTCTACTGGTAAAGTTTGGCTTAATGCACCCAACCAATTTAAGTGGGAATACCAAAAACCCATTCCTCAATTAATCATAGCCGATGGAAAGCAGGTCTGGGTCTACGACGAAGACTTAGAACAAGTGACTATCAAACAACAAAAAAGCAAACAAAACCCAATCTATGTTTTGCTCAATAAAGAAAAAACACAAAAACATTACAGCGTTAGTTTAATCCAAAAAGCACAGGGTGATTCGAGTTCTATTCAATGGATTCAAATGTTACCCAAAAAACCCAATGAAGACATTAAAGTCGTTTGGTTAGGCATTGATAACAATAATTTAGTGAGTTTAAAACTGCAAAATCAACTGGACAATGTCGTAATTTTTGAATTTTTAAATGTTAAAAGAAACCCAGAATTGAATAAAGACTTCTTTAGTTTTAAGGTGCCAAAAGGAGTTGAGGTTTTAAAAGATGGCATTGATGTTGGTGAGTTTTAAAATTAATGCAACCATTGGCAGATAAACTTCGACCTAAATTTCTTGCCGATGTGGTTGGGCAGCAACACTTAACCGCCAGCAACCGCCCTTTTGCTAAAATTATTGAAAACAATCACCTGCATTCCATGATTTTATGGGGACCGCCGGGAACAGGAAAAACCACGTTGGCTCGTATCTTATGCGAACAAACCAATGCCCAACAAATCAACCTCTCAGCCATTCTTTCTGGTGTATCGGATATTCGAAAAGCCATTAAACAAGCCGAAGAAAATCGCACTATGGGTCTGGCAACGGTTTTGTTTGTGGATGAAATACACCGTTTTAATAAATCCCAGCAAGATGCTTTTTTGCCTCACATGGAAAATGGATTGATTACCTTAATTGGGGCAACAACCGAAAACCCTTCTTTTGCGTTAAATAACGCTTTATTGTCGCGATCACGCGTCTATATTTTGAAGAGTATTCAAGCTGATGATTTGTTAATCTTGCTAGAAAAAGGCGTTGAGCAAACGCAGTTAAAGTTGTCGGACATTCAACAACATCGATTAATTCAATCGGCTGATGGTGATGCTAGGCGTTTATTGACATTACTCGAAATTTTATCAGACTATTCAGTTGATGGTGTGGTTAAAGATGAAGAAGTGGCTTTAATCATCTCAGGGCAGGCTCGTCGCTTTGACAACAAAGGCGATGTGTTTTACGAACAAATATCTGCTTTACATAAGTGCGTGCGTTCATCCAATCCAGATGCTGCATTGTACTGGATGAACCGAATGCTGGATGCGGGTTGTGATGCACAATATATTGCTAGAAGATTACTACGCATGGCGAGTGAAGAGGTCGGTAATGCAGACCCGCGAGCTCTGAGTTTGTGTTTGGATGCGTGGGAGACTTGGCGTCGACTGGGTTCTCCAGAAGGCGATTTAGCCTTAGCACAAGCTGCCACTTATCTAGCCAGTTGCCCTAAAAGTAATGCGGTCTATGTTGCCCAAAACCAAGCACGTGAAGACGCAAAAAATCGAGGATCTTTAGGTGTTCCCATGCATTTACGCAATGCTCCCACTCAATTAATGAAAGAAATCGGTTATAATAAAGGCTATCAATACGATCACGACAACAGTGATTCGATTGCTTATTTACAAAAGGGTTTTCCCAGTGAAATGGGTGAAAAAGTTTATTATCAACCCAAGCAGTCTGGTTTAGAAATAAAAATTGCAAAGAAACTTGATACCATTAGGAAAAAACGAAATGTTTAAACATTTATTAGTTGTTGGTGCAGGTGGTGCATTGGGGGCGATGTTGCGTTATTTGAATGCAAAGCTCTTTACTCACTTATTTGGAACACCGCTTCCATGGGCAACTTTAATTGTCAATGTGATTGGTTGTTTTTTGATGGGAGTTGCTTATGTGTATTTATTAGATAAGTTGCAAGCCTCAGATTCCATGCGTTTATTTATTATGATGGGTTTTTTAGGTGCCTTAACAACGTGGTCAACTTTTTCAATGGAAACAGTGCTAATGCTGACTTATGGTGAATATGTAAAAGGCTTTATTTATTTGTTTTCAACATTTATTTTCTGTTTTTTGGCTTTTTTTGTGGGAATGAAAATAAGTCAATAAAAAACCTAGGTTCACTTATAAATGGTATTATAATAGGCTAACCATAAAGCATTAAGGAAATCATGCAACACCACAATCTGAAAAAAACTCAAAAACAAATTGATGTAGAAAAAAAATACATGAATGATGTTTTGTGGGAGTCAGAATGAAACGAGTAATGGCATTTGATTTTTTTAATTTTAGCAAATATTTTACACTCCTTATTTGCAGTTTAATTTTCGTTAATAACTCTTATTCTCAGGCTAACGAACCCACTACTCAAGTCCCTCTCAAACAGGTCACTATCGGAATATTCAATAACCCTCCTCTGTCTTTTGCTAATAAAGATGGACAATACCAAGGTTATGTTATTGATATTATAGAACGAATTGCCAAAATAGAAGGATTTGAAGTTAAGTGGCAAATGAATAGTTGGCATAGTATTGTAGAAAAATTAAAAAAAAATGAACTTGATGCCATTACTTCGGTTGCTTTTACAAAAGAACGAACACAGTTTATGCAGTATTCTAAAAACAACTTCTTTGTCGGTTGGTCACAGGTGTTTTTACCCATTGATTCACCGATTGAAGGATTTTTAGGTCTCAATAATAAAAAAATTGCAATTTTGAAAGGTGGGGTTAATGGCAAAAGTTTGATGGAACGTTGCAATAAATTTGATATTAACTGCATCAAAACAGAAGTTAATAGTTATGAAAAAGGATTTGATTTAGTGGTCAAAGGCCAAGTCGATGCAATGGCGTCAAATAATTTAACTGGCATCTGGTACTCTAATAAACTAGGTATTACGGCTAGTTCAATTGTGTTTAATGCAACCAAAGGGTTTGTAGCTATCCCTAAAGGAGCAGATAGCACTTTTTTAAATGTGTTTGATAACCACATCAGTCAATGGAAAAAAGATAAAAGCTCATTTTATTACCAAGCCCAATCAAAGTGGCTCAAGCCAAAATACGAAATCAATCAATCTAAAAACATCTGGTATATTGTCATTGGTTTGGCATTACTCTCTTTATTGACATTTATAGCCGCGTTGGTTTTTAAACGTCAAGTGGCACGCAGAGCAAAAGAAATTTCTGTAAGAAACGGACAATTTAGTCAAATTATTAATTTAGTTCCTCATATCATTTATGTTGCTGATGAAAATGGAAATATTCTGTTAGCCAATAAAAAAGCCAGTGAATATTTTGGTATGACTCAAGATGAAATAGAGCGCTGCAGTATCGAAAACTATAAAAAGCACCAACTTAACGGCCGGAATTTTTTGAATGACAATCACTTAAGCCAATCTTTTGATGCAAATGAACTAAGCGAAGTTACCACAACTGACTTTAGAGACAACCAATACACACTGTTATTATCAAAAATGCCCTTTACCGGCATGAAGAAAATACTTAAATCCCATGTTATTGTTGCAGTGGATATTACTGAAATTAAACAGTATGAGAAAAAAATTATCACCCTTGCTCATTATAATCAAGTCACTGGTTTGCCGAACAAAGCTCTTTTCAAAATCAAATTAGAACAATCAATCAAACGATATGCTCAGCATGGAAAAACTGGAGCCTTATTATTTATCGATTTAGACGAATTTAAAAATATAAACGGGTTGCATGGGTATCGTATTGGTGATGTTTTAATAAAAGCACTTGTTAAAAGGTTTAATAAAAAATTACGGGATTATAAGACCTTGGCTCATTTAGGAGGCGATGAATTTATTATAGACTTGCCAGAATTGCACAAGGAGGCAGTTGTCGCAGAAGTGTTGGCAGTGCAATTTACTGAATTAGTACAAGCGATGATTTCCAAGCCCCTTATAGTGGAGGAAATGCTGTTTGAAGTAACCGCTTGTGTTGGCATAGTTTTATACCCAAGAGATGGAACGACAGAAGAAAGACTAATACAACGACTTGGAACGGCTTTAAATGAAGCGAAGGCTAAAGGAGGAAATAACCTAAAGATTTTTGATAGTGCATTAGAAAAAAAAGTTAAACAAAATCACTTGTTAGAGGTCGAACTAAAATCAGCTTTGAAACATAAGGAATTTATTATTCATTATCAACCTATCTTAGCCGCTAACTCTCGGGGAGTTGTTGGAGCCGAGGCGTTGATTCGATGGAATCATCCAACTAAAGGTTTGATTGGACCTGGAGAGTTTGTAGAAGTCGCAGAAAAAATTAGGTTGATTGTACAAATAGGTGATTGGGCTTTAGAGCAAGCCTGTAAAAGAATTAGAGAAAATATTATAGCAGGAAAAAAAGATTTTTTTATTGCAGTTAATGTCTCAGTCTTGCAAATAAAAAATAAATATTTTCTTAAAAGGATTGAAAACTTAATTAGCCAATACAATATCCCTGCTAATCACATAGAGATTGAAATAACAGAGTCCGTCCTAATGGAAGATATCTCATTATCCATTTCATTATTTAATAAACTTAAATTACTTGGGGTTAAAATTTCAATAGATGACTTCGGTACTGGATATTCTTCGTTTAGCTACTTAATAAAATTGCCCATTGATAAAATAAAAATAGACCAATCTTTTGTCAAAAATCTACCCAAAGATCATAACAGTGCGACCATTGTAAAAACCATAATTAATATGGCGCATGAACTTGATATGAAAGTGGTAGCCGAAGGTGTAGAGACAATTGAACAATATGAATTTTTAATTAATGAAGGGTGTGAATTTTTTCAAGGTTATTATTTACATCGCCCAATGGAGTATAAAGAAATAGCCAAATTGATTTGAATCATTAAAAATAAACTTCTTCTTCATCCTAACATACGGTAAAATCGGCTTTTCTTTTCATAAGCGCTCGTAGCTCAGTAGGATAGAGCGACCGCCTCCTAAGCGGTAGGTCAGGGGTTCGATTCCCTTCGAGCGCGCCATTTAACTAAAATCAGATGCTCTATCATGAAATTAC
>JALSIL010000566.1 GCA_026990095.1 Lysobacterales bacterium | reverse complement strand
GCTGTTTTGTCGGTAAATACTCCTTTTTTGTTAAGATAAAAGGTGTTGGTTTCTCCTTTGAAGTGAGTCACGTATAAGTCTGAATAGCCATTATTATCCACATCACCGATAGCAATACCCATGCTTGCTTCAGATGACCCCATTAAATTAAAGGCTGCACCACTAATTTTTGCACTGTCTTTGGAGAGTTTTCCATTAACGTTATAAAACAACTGATTAGCTACGCCATCATTGGCTAAATAAATGTCGGTCCAACCGTTATTGTCAAAATCATCTGCAACAACGCCAAGACCTGGAGAATCATCACCCAAATTTTTATCAATTTGTTTTAAATCTAAAGTGACTCCATTTTTGTTGATGAGTAATAGATCAGATAATTCCTGATAAGATTTTGGTGGGCAATAATCCCTGTCTCCATTTGCAGATTTACACTGTGCAACTATTGAGTCATCAACATAATTAGTCACCCAAGCATCGAGAAACCCATCTCTATCAATATCAAACCAACTTGCACCAGTATAAAATTGTTTTCCTTTTGGTTCAGAAATCATAGGCGATTGAATAAACTGTCCATTGCCTTGATTCAGCCATAAGGATAATTTGTTTTTACCACCCACGAGTAAATCAGTATATCCATTGTTATCAACATCTGCAGCGGATGCAAAAACTAAATAATCCAAACCTTGCAAACCCGCAGATTGTGTCACATCTGTAAATTTCTTTTGATTGTTGTTATAAAGTTTGGAATAACCCGTGCTGGAGCCATATTGTGGAATAAATACATCCATATCGCCATCATTATCATAATCTAAAATTGCCACACCTGAACCCAGTGGCTCGTAAATGGAAAACTCATCAGAAAAAGCCGCATCGTGTTTAAAGTCCAATCCAAATACAGTTCCGTTTAATACAGTTAATAAGCTTTTTGTATCGTTTTGCGGTTTTGTTTTTTCTTCATTGACTGGTTCGTTTTGAGAGCAGGCAGTTAAAAAAACAATTGTTATTAGTAAGTGATATTTATGACTCATTAAAAATCTCATTGCCAAGAAACCCTGTTTCTTTAATTTCATTATATTGTTTAATAAATTTTAGCTCTAATTGTTTCGACCAGCTTGTAGAAAATTGTTTTAAAAGCTTAAGTGCTTCATTTTGGGTTATATGATTGTATTTAGCTTTCAATAGGATAAAGTTAAAGGCTAATTCTGGGGAAAGCTTTAATTGAGCAAAAAGTTGCTCTTCTATTACTTTATATTTATTATTATCGAGAGTGAAATTTTGCAATAATAATTGCAATAGTAATTGGTGTATATTTTGTAAGTTTGAATCTTGATTAATCCATTGTGTTATTTTATCCAGTGCTTCTAGGTGTTTATTTTGCATGGATAAACTCATAATAAAAGCTTTTCGAATTTTGTCATTAAAAATATTTTGGTCTAAAAGTTTGCGTAAAAGCAGTTCTGCTTCATGAGCTTTGTTAAGACGAATTTTAATACTGGCAAGATTCAGTGTTGCCTTTACATTAAGGGGTTGAATGTTAAGTGCATTTGAAAAAAAATACTCGGCTCTATCAAGTCTATTTTGTTTCAACATAACAATACCCAAGTTGACAGATGTTTTGACATTATCTGGGTTCAACTCATGCGATTTTGAATAGGCTTTTTGTGCTCTGGTAAGGTCGTTCATTCGGAAGTACATGCTACCAAGGTTAAGGTAGCTTCTATCGTTGTCGGGTTCTAATTCAATAAGTTTCAATAATAACTCGGTGGCTTTAGCAATCCTTTTTTGACTTATCAATGCCTTAATATCCACTTTTAATGAAGCAACAGGATTTCCCAGCAGCTGTTTTTTTTCTGTAAAATGATTTGGAAATTGTAACTGAGCATTACTGTGGTCTATGGTGTGTTTTTTTGCTAGGTCATACTCACCACATTGGCGATAAGCACTGGCTAATGGAGCATTGAATTGTTTATATTGAGGGAGTAGCTTTATTAATTCTTTGTAGCTTTGGATGGCTTTTTTACAGTTATTATTAAGTAAGTATAATTGTGCCTGTATATATTTGCTCTGCACATTATTTGATTGAATTTGGTTAATGCGATTAAGTGTTTTTTGTGCCTTGTCAAACTCCCCCAAGCTTATCATCATTTCAGTTCTTAATAAATAGAACAGTACTTTATCAGAGTCACTGGCTTTCGTTAAACCAGCTATTATGTATTTATCTGCTTGTTTATACGCTTCCTTTTTGATGGCTATTTGAGCTAAATAATAGTCATAGTCGGGTAATAATGATTTTTGTGACAATAAAGTTAAAAATTTCTGACTTAGGTTTATTTCACCATGCGAGAAAAAGATTAGAGCCACTTGTTCAAGAGCCTTTTCAGAAAAGCCATTGTTGTCTATTTTCTCCAACAGTTCAGCTATTTTTTTTTGAGAATATTTGTCCCACAGTTGCCTGTCAACTGTTTTTGCATCATTGATTAAAGACTTTGTTTGGTTGTTCTCCTGACAACCTGATAAAAACAGAATTAAAATTAAAGTTAAGAAAATAATCTTTAAATGTATGGTTTGAGTATTATTATTAAGCATAAGAGTCATATAAAAGGTCTCTACTATATATTATAATACAACACATGAAATCATGCATTTAATTTTCAACCATTTACAGTAAACTGTCTTTGCACTATTGTGAGTGGAGTTGTTTTAGTCTTGATTAGTAAATTGTCCTATTTTATCCCACGCTTTTTGGGGTAATTGTGGGTCAATTTGATGACCACCACTAAATTCATTAATCCACAGGTTTTGATTATCAACCCAACCAGCATCGATGAATACTTGATGGTTTGAACGGGATAAATTGCGTAAGTTTGGGCCTGATGTGTCAAATGCTCCGACAGAAATATAAACGGGGATTTTTCGAGAGGCATTAAATGGTGCATTTGTTCCTGCTTGTGCTTCTAACACACCTGCACTGACCGCATAAGCAGCAAAGAAATTGGCGTTGTTAAGCATTAAGGTGTGCATGACATGACCGCCTGATGAAAAACCGTGTCCATAGACTCGAGTTTTTTCAATATTATAATAGCGGAACATATTATCTAAAATTAGCGATAATATTGGAAAGTCACGCGAAGCAACCCAACCGCCCCCCAATTCTCCAGTGGCAGCTTGAGCCACTACAATAAAGTCATTGGCATCAGCAGTTGGTCGCCAAAAATCGCGCATGGCTTTGGCATTGCTTGGGGCTGTACCAGCACCAGCTGCTCCATGCCAAGTAAACAAAAGAGGCATGGGATTATTGGGCGTGTAACTCGGAGGAATAGAAATGTAATAGGTGTAATGGTTGCCATTGTAAGTGACATGACGGTTAAATATTCCTGGGTAGGCACCGCGTTTACCACCACTGGGTTGCGATACGGTCTGAAAAGTGGCACTAAAGATGGTGTCGTTTTCAGCAGCTTTTCCCAAACACGAATAAGATAAAATAACGAGTAATAGAATAAAGTTTAAGCCTGTATTCTCGGATAAGCCCCTAGCTGGTTTGTATTTTTTTGCGTTTAAAATCATTAACTCATAATAACACTTTTGTTAAAGACCTGCAGGTGTTTTTTATCACCAATATATTTTCGGTATTTTCAAGGCTCTTTTTCCAAGTGAGTCACTCTACGATATGCCTTGGGCAATAAATTGCCGCGTTTGGCACGATAACCTAAGAAGTTTTGTAAGTCATTCCACTTGATACGGATATACTTTTTGCCGACCCATACGAGGAACGATTGGTTTTCACTGAGCACTAACATGTCAACCATGGTTTCATCACCAGCTTTCAATAATTTCGGTGGAATATTAATCATCTTATTGCCTTTGCCTTTGGCTAGATGCGGCAACTCGTGAGCAGGAAATGCCAACAAGTGACCAGCCGAAGTGGCACAAACAATAAAGTCTTCATCGACATTATTAACCACTTTGGGTGGCAGTGTTGTGAAATCACCTTTTGGAACAGATATAGCGTGTTTTCCCGCTTTGACTTTGGAGTATAAATTTTCCATTTCGGTAATAAAACCATAACCCGCCGAGGATGCCATTAATAATAGGGTGTCGGGTTTTTCACAAATTGTTGCGACAAATTGTGAATCCTCTGGCAACTTAAACTTGGTGGTTAACGCCTCGCCCTGACCACGTGCCGAGGGTAAGGTGTGTGATAACAAGGAAAAAGCCCGACCATAATTACTCAAGAAAACAGCATTGAGGTTGGTGCGACCATAGGCATGGTGTGCGTATTCGTCACCTGACTTAAAGTTTAACTTGCTAACATCAATATCGTGTCCTTTGGCTGCACGCACCCATCCGGCTTTGGATAAAATAATGGTGTTTGGCTCATTGGGCACTAAGGATGTTTCATCAAAGACTTTAGCTGCGGCTCGATCAACAATGGGAGAACGGCGGGCATCACCATGCAGCTCAGTTTCTTCCATGATTTCTGTTTTAATCAGTTTCTTTAACTTTGCACGTGACATCAAGATGCCTGTTATTTTATCACGCTCTGCCATCAATTCCATTTGCTCGGTGCGGATTTTCATCTCTTCGAGTTTGGCTAAATTGCGCAATTTTGTTTCTAAAATAGCTTCGGCTTGAATTTCGGATAATTTAAAGGTTTCAATCAACGACTCTTTAGGGTTGTCTTCCTCGCGAATAATGCGAATAACTTCATCTAAGTCTAAATAAGCAATTAATAATCCTTCCAAAATATGCAAACGTGCATTAACTTTATCCAGTCGTGTTTTCAGGCGCCTACGAACAGTTTCAGTTCTAAAGGTTAGCCACTCGTGTAAAATCATTTTAAGGTTTTTAACTTGTGGACGTCTATCCAAGCCAATCATGTTGAGGTTAATACGAAATGATTTTTCTAAATCTGTAGTGACATACAGGTGACTCATTAAACCTTCGTAATCAATACGATTAGAACGTGGAATAATCACTAGCCTAAATGGGTTTTCATGATCCGATTCATCGCGTAAATCTTCCACCATAGGTAGTTTTTTAGCACGCATTTGGTTGGCAATTTGTTCTAAAATTTTGGCAGGACTGGCTTGGTGTGGCAATGCGGTGATAACAATGTTTTTATCCTCACGCGAATGCACGCAACGCATGCGGATACTGCCCGTGCCTTTGGTGTACATTTCAACAATGTCTTTTCTAGGTGTAATAATTTCCGCAAAAGTTGGGTAATCAGGACCTTGAATATGCTGACATAAATCTTCAATGCTCGAATCAGGGTGATCCAACAACTGAAATAAAGCAGCAGAAACTTCACGTAAATTATGCGGTGGCACGTCAGTTGCCATACCAACGGCAATACCAGAACCTCCATTGAGTAAAATATTAGGTAAACGCGCAGGCAAAAATACAGGTTCTTGCAAAGTTCCATCAAAGTTCGGTTGCCAATCAACCGTTCCAAGTGGAACTTCCTGCAATAAAGATTTGGAATAAGCCGTCAAACGCGACTCGGTATAACGCATGGCTGCAAAGGATTTGGGGTCATCGGGCGAGCCAAAATTACCTTGCCCATCAACCAATGGATAACGGTAAGAAAAAGGTTGCGCCATTAAAACCATCGCTTCATAACTGGCAGAGTCGCCATGCGGATGGTATTTACCAATGACATCACCAATGGTACGGGCGGACTTTTTGTGTTTAGACTTGGCAGATAAGCCGAGTTCGCTCATGGCAAAGATAATGCGTCGTTGCACAGGTTTTAAGCCATCACCAACAAAAGGCAAAGCACGGTCTAATACCACATACATGGAATAATCCAAATAAGCTTTTTCCGCGTATTCGCCCATCGGCATGATTTCAAAATTTAAGATTTTTGACATTAATTATAGAGGTTAAATTTAATTAAAGTCTATTTTACACGCATCAGCAAAAGAGTGTAGAAAACCTGAAGAATTTAGTTGGATTATTTATTCAAAGCCATTTTTAAAGACTAGGGCAGAAGGGTTAAGTTCGTTCCAAACAAAGTTTCGAATTTGAGGCAGGTTGTTTCTTATTGAGCTGTGTACAAGGGTACTTGGTATATAAGCTTGAGGAATTTGTTCGTTATAAATTGCCATGTAAGTAATCATACCCGCTAAAAAATACAAACTGGCACGACCGTGCGGTGCGGAGTCTTCATAAGTTTCACTAAAAGGCAGTTGCCCAGGAATAACTTGAGTTATTATTCTGCTAATTATTGGCCCAACAGAAATCATTTGTATATCAAGAGTTGGGCGAGACAGATGCATTTGGGTGAGGTAATCAGACCACCATGTGTGAAATGCTCCTAAGGTTTGCTGGTGAAAATCATTGACTTCTGTGGCAGTAGGCAACGTTGGGGGATAGGGATTTGTTAAGTCCATTTCTGGCCAGTTTTCGTAAATGTAAAATTTTATACCACTTTGCTGGGTGTTAACCCAATCAAATATAGTGCTAGTTGATTGGATTGCTGTTGTGTTTGCATCAAGTGGATGAGGGTCATTGACTCCTTGGTATTGAATAAAATTCGCAGCGGTAATTAAGATGGTGTTTATGTTTGCTGCTGAAAAAGGTTGGACGGTATCATCCCAAACCGCAGGAATATTGTCATAACCCCAATTAGAAGCAGGTGGTAAATTATCGTGTGTGGTTAAAAAACCATACTGACCACCAGTTGCAAATGTGTGTCCAGCAAATAAAGCAATGTCATTAATCCAATGTAAAATCGTGGTTTCATCACTGGGTGTAGGAATGGCAGGAGGTCGGTGGTCAATGAGGCTATGACCAAAGGCATAAAGGCGTACATCTGTGGCTAATGAAGAAAAGCTTAAGCTCAATAAAAACAAAATAAATTTTTTCATAACAGTAGTATTGATTTGTCTAGTTGGTTTTTGTTCTTGTTACAATCATTTGATGTTCTAAATGTGTTGTAGTATAACAGAAAATGTTTGAACCATTTAACTCTAAATTAACGCACAATAGGTACAATACCGATTGGGAAATATTTTGGTAACTATGCACACAACTAGCGATTATTATTTAATCAACCACAGTCAATCTAAAAGGAATTTTATTACTTTTTTGGTTTCTGTTTGCTTGTTGGTTTTGTTGTTGATGGTGCCTGTTCAACTGTATGTTCAGCAAAAGCAACAAAAATTAATTGCGTTGGAATTAACTAAAGCCGCTCCAGTCTTGAAAACAAAACCAGTTCAAAAAGCACCCATGCAACCATTAACAAAACAAAAAGAAGTTACTTCTAAAAAAGAAGCACCAAAGAAACTCATAAAAACTGAAATTAAAATCGTAAAGTCCACACCTCAAAAGCAAAAGCCAAAACAAAGTGAAGTCAAACCTATCGAATTGCCATCGACAGCGGTTTTGTTGAACACCATAAAAAACCGACAAAACACGGTAAAATTAGGCAAAGAATTTCAAGCCAAAACAGGTCATGAAGAAGATTTTGTCTATAAAAGTGTTGAACAAGCACAAATGTTTAAAGAGTTTAAACTTATCAATGAAGAAGTCGATAAACCCGAATACGAAATGAACTTTTACGCAGAAGGCATCGAAGGCAGTGTCGAGAGATTTATGGACAAAATTACTTACAAAAAGACGTTTACTACAAGGTATGGTACAAAAATCCACTGTGCCTCAGTTGCAATCGTTATTACTGCTTGTGGTTGGAAATAAATTAACTTTGTCTCGAAATTAGGTATTCAGCTAAAAACTTTAAATAACTGCAATCGCCAGGTAAATATTGCAATGCTTCAACTGCTTTTTTTGAATGATTAAGTGCCGCTTGTTGTGAGGCATCCAGTCCCATCAGCGAAGGATAGGTGGATTTGTTGTTGGATTCATCCGAGCCAATGGGTTTGCCAATCATCTCTTCATCACCAATGACATCAAGCACATCGTCAATGATTTGAAATGCCATGCCAAAATTGTAAGCATAATCGCCCAAAGCCTTGTTTATGCGTTCAGATTTTTTGGTTTTATCTTGAGAGTACAACAAACCAATCATCTCAACAGAAGCCGCAATTAAAGCCCCCGTTTTTAATAAATGAATTGTGTCCATTTGTTGTTTGTTTAACTCTTTGTTTTCAGACTCTAAATCCAATGATTGCCCACCAGCCATGCCATAAGCACCACAGGAAAAGCTAAGTTTGCGAATCAATTTAACCACAACACCTGAGTTGACCTCGGCAAGACTCAAGACTTCAAATGCCATCGCTTGCAAGGCATCTCCTGCCAAAATAGCGGTCGCCTCGTCAAACTTGACGTGGCATGTCGCCTTGCCACGGCGTACATCGTCATCATCCATAGCAGGCAAATCATCGTGAATCAAAGAATAAGCATGAATCATCTCAACACTGGCAGCAATATAATCTGCCCGTTTAATGTCAATCCCCAAAGCCTCAGCGGTTGCATAACTCAAAAGAGGGCGAAT
>JALSIL010000565.1 GCA_026990095.1 Lysobacterales bacterium | reverse complement strand
ACCCGATTGGTCGGTGACAATCCGCCTGCAAGTCTAGTCTCTAGTACTGCGGATGAATTTTATAATCGACGCAATGATGCCGACCAACTCAAAGAAGTGTATAGACACATTTTATTGTCTACAGAATTTCAAACCACTTGGGGAACTAAGGTTAAGCGACCCTTAGAAAACATTATCGCGTCCATGAGAGCCACAGACATCGATATTGATTTTCGCTCTGATCATAGCCCAAGTAATGATATTTTTGGTCGGTTAGATGATACTGGACAAAAACCTTTTAACTACGATGACCCAACGGGCTATCCCGATGAAAAAGCCCTGTGGTCAGGAACTGCGCCTTTAGTCACCTCGTGGCGTACAATCACGTACTTTCTCAATAGAAGTGCCAGCACTTACGATGATCCCGATACAGGAATTCTTGGTGGATTGCGTTATTTTAACTTAGCTCAACAATCCAACACTTTGATTCCAAGCACGGTGAATCGAACACCCACACAATTAGTGGATACATGGATGATGCATTTGCGTGGTTATGCGTATGATGCAGCAACACGCACACGATTAATAAGCTATGTTGTCGACAAAAGCGGAGCAACTGCAAATCAATCAATCCATGATATTACCGATACTAACAACATATCAAATGCAAGCACTTACCAACGCGTGGTCTATACACTTATTGGACTCATCATGATGTCACCTGACGCAATTCGTCGATAATAGAGGAGAAATAAATATGACTAAAACAACAAATAGAAGAAAGTTTTTAAAAGGCATGACAGCAGCATCAGTGGCAACGGCGGCAACTCTACCAAATGTTTCATTTGCAAACACAAAAACCAATAGTTATTCAGACAATATCCTTATTTTTGTCTATTTGCGTGGAGGTATAGATGGGTTAAGCTTACTTACTCCAATGGATGGGCATCCTGATCGAGGGCATTACGAAGCATTGCGATCCAATGGCACCATGATACCCAGTAATCAATTGCTTTCAATTGGTCAGGGATTTGGACTCCATCCAGCTGCAGGAGCTATGCGAGATTTATATCAGCAAGAGGATTTGGCAATTATTCGTTCTTGCGGTTTACCGAGTTACGAAGTTAATCGCTCTCATTTTGAGGCACAACGTTATTCTGAATTAGGAACTCCAGGAAACCGTTTCACGCAAACAGGCTGGTTAACTCGCCACTTAGCAACCGAAAACAATTACCCTCCAGCAATACCTTTACCTGTTGTTGTAACAGAATCAAATACAACTCATTCTTTGTTAAGAGAACCCACTGCTGTTTCTTTACGTTATCCCGCATCTTTTGATTTTGACACCACAGGTGCTGCTGGCTTTAATGATGATCAAGAGCAAGCTCTTGCCGATATTTATACAGCAGGTTCAAATGAACTGGATTTAGCTGGAGAACAAGCCATGGCAGCTGTTAAAATAGTAGAACAGGTAGACTTTAATGCTCCCCCTGCAAATGGGGCACAATACCCCGTAAGAGCGGACAACCCAGCACGTTTAACAGGCTTTGGTGAAGAGTTGAAAATCATGGCACAATTAATTAAGCAAGAAACAGGTGTTAGAATTGGTCAATCAGATAGAGGAGGATGGGACACTCACAACAACCAAAGAAACTTAGTCGTTGGCGAAGGATTCTACGACAGTGTAAGAGATATTTCAGAAGCGTTTAAAGCATTTTTTACAGACTTAGATGTACTAGCACCAGGCGGTGGTACGTGGGCAGAAAGAACGACTATGCTAGTCTATTCAGAGTTTGGTCGTCGGGCATTTGACAATGCTGATGCTGGAACTGATCATGGCTGGGGAACTAACTCACTTGTAATTGGCGGTGGTGTCAACGGAGGGCGTCAGTACGGGCAATGGCCAGGACTTGGACCTGCAGACTTATTCCAAAGTGCAGATGTTCGTGCGACTGTCGACTACCGCTCTGTGTGGACTGAAATATTATTAAAACGATTACGCAACAATCAAATTCATCAAATATTTCCAGGCTTCCCAGAAAATGAATACAAACCTCTAGGCGTCGTATCAGGATCCGCAATAGAGCCTGATTTTAACAATGATCCTGGTTTGGTTTACAAGGATAGTTTTGAATAAATTTAGTTTTAGATTTCTAGAGACCTTTGCATAACTCTGGGATGATGGAAAAAAGAATGAAAAAAGCTCCAATCAAGGCAAATAATGAGTCAAATAGCCCGCTATTTATTCGTATCATCCCTGATTACTTGTATCATTCAAATGTGTGTAACGAGAGTAACTGAGTTATTTGTATGTCTATCAACAACATTGTAAAACTACACATTCTTCATTTTTAAAAATGTGTAGCAGCTAAAGCCTTGCACTAAAGTGCATAGTTTTAACTAGCGTGCTGAGAAAATAAACACACCAACCCCCTAATATTGGGGGTTAATAAATGTTAGTTCATTGTTTAAAATTTCCCCCATTACTTAATACTTAACAGGAAACGAACAATGAAAAAAATTTCAATATTACTCACATTTTTACTAAACAGCCATATCACATGGGCGCAAGAATGGAGCTTAGTAGAAGACCTTGTACCACCAGATGCATTGGAAAGCGATTATGGAGCCAATATGGTATTTGCGGATGACAAATTGGTGGTGTCTTGGCCGCGTATCTTTACCAGAGGAATGGATGCTGATAGCTGTGGAGAGGTTATTACTTATGAAAAAGTTGATGGACAATATCAAGAAATGGTTAGACTAAGCGCTGAGGACTTAACTGGCTCATGCACAAATGGTGACGGATTTGGGTTTGGACTGGCTTTTGATAATGGTAAACTGGCCATTGGGATGCCTGCTGGTGTTAGAGCTGGAATGGGCAATTCAGGAGGCATGACCGATGCCGATTCAAAGGTATTTATTACTACTTTTGAAAACAACAACTGGACATTGCAAGAAACCCTAGTTGGCAGCGATATTGGCAATGGCAAAGGCATGGGATTTCAATTGGTGATGGAAGGTGGCATACTCTTGGTTCATGCCCACGAATATGATACTATTTTTGGATTTTCCTTTCCTGTCAGCACTGGAGTCTATATTTTTGAAGATTCAGGAAGTGGCTTTATTGAAACTCAAAAGCTTGAAGAAGACTTTCACCTATTTGGGCAAGATTTTGATTATGAAAACAACCAAATTATCGTTGGAGCTTGGGGAGAACAAGCGTTAACAGAACCTGGTAGAATCTATATTTATGAGAACGATGGAAGCTCATGGATCAACACCCAAACCATTAACGATACACGCAATTCAAACTTGGGCAACCAGATTGAAATTGTTGAAGATACCCTAGTTGCAGGTAGCGTTCAAGCTGGAGGAATTGGTGGAGTGGTTGTTTTTATTAAAGACGTTACTGGACAATGGAACGAACACCAATTCATCCAAGCCAGTGACAATACATTCAACGATCAATTTGGTATTTCATTAAAGCTAGATAATGATGAATTAATCGTTGGTGCAGGTGCTGGACAAGATTCTTCCTTAACCTTAGGAGCAGTTTATACCTTTAAATTAGACAACAATGGAAACTTTGTTGAAGATCAAAAATTAATAGCCAGCAATCCTACTGATAGCTATGACAGATTCGGTGGAAATTTAATCTTTAATGATAGCGATTTATTGATTAGTTCTAACAGTGGTGGTTTTGAAAACGCCGATGTGACTTCTTTTCATCATTTTTCTAGGGAATCTACAGGTGGTAACAATCCATCACAGTACAGTGTCAATTCAAAAGTATCTGGCACATGGAATACTGCCCAAGCCACAACACAAAAAGTATCCATAGAAATATTAAATGATGGACGTGCGGTGATGTTTGCCAGCGTCAATAACAATGGTGACAATCTTTGGCTACTGGGTGTTGGTGAAGTTGTTGATAATGTTATTGACTTTAATGAAGTGTATAGTACCAATGGAGCAAAATTTGGCAGTGCATTCAACACCAATGATGTCATTAAAACAAATCAAGGACAAGCCAAGATTACTTTTAGTTTATGCAATCAAGCAATATTAAGTTACGATCTTCCCAATTTAGAAACCAACGAAGTAACCATAATAAAAGATTTGGAGATACCAGGAAACGAATGCGACAATAACAACAAAGCCTTACCCAATGGCATTTCCGGAGCTTGGTATGATGTAACAAGATCTGGCGAAGGTTTTACTGTCTATCTGTTTGATCAGGGTGCTGAGCAAATGGCGACAGTTACTTGGTATACTTATGATTCCAACGGCAATCAATTGTGGGCATCAGGCACAGGAACAGTGACCGACCAAACTATCAATATAACTGAGATGAAACAATATACAGGAGCCAATTTGTTTTCAGGGTCTACCCAATCAAATAGCCTAGGATCATTGTCCATAACTTGGAACGAATGCCTCAAAGCAGTGGTTGACTATGATTTTTCATTAGGAGGACTTGAAAGTGGGCAGTTAAATTTAACACAACTTACCATTCTTGATAACACCTCTTGTGATATAACAAGAAAGTTAAAAAAATAAACAAAACAATATAAGAGACCTTTCCATCATCCTAGGGTTATGCAAAAGACTCTATAATTGCCCCTGATTGGAAATCAGCAAATTAAACAAGGACGTTTTCTTTGAAACATTTTCCGAAACCTATACAAATATAAGCAATTGCAATGGTATAATTTAAACGTTAAATAAAATCACCCCAACAATGAATACTGAAGTTTGGAACACAATCAGTCAAATAATAGTCATACTGTTGTGTCTTATCCCTATTGTGACCATCGCTTGGCTCAATATCAATCAAAAAACACTCCCAACTTCCCTTCTATTATTAACGATAGGACTATTAATTTTATCGATTGGATCATTCATAACCCCCAAAATGCCAGTTTCAATAATACTCATCTATACAATTATATTGGTCATTTACCTGATATTCCTATATGCCAAGTTAAAACGAGCCAATCCATCAACTGTCGAAACAGTTTATAATGACAATGCAAATTTAATTTCTTTTACCCAAGAGCAAGAGCGCTCAAGAATTTATGCAAACTTGCATGACGATGTGGGTGCAAAATTGTTGGAACTCATTTATACCGCCAAAGACGATGAAACAAAAAAAATGGCAAAAAACATATTATCCAATATTCGCCAAGCAGTTGCTCAAACAGAAAACATTCAATGCACGATGATTCAATTGGCCGAAGCGATTATTTCTGAAGCAAAGATGCGTCTGCAACCCACATCAATAGTACTTATTGATACAATTTATTTGCTAAATAACCGACAAAAATTGTCAAGAGTCATTCCCAATGTGGTACTGCGCATATCCAGAGAAGTCATCAGCAACATAATCAAACACGCCAAATCTTCAGAAATAAAAATTAACATTTCCAGTGACTCAAGTACATTTACAATTGAAATCACAGACAATGGCATAGGATTCATTGCCACTAGAGCTACAGGAAAAGGTTTAAAAACCATAGAAAAAAGAGCACAATCTATTCATGCACAAGTACAATGGGACTCTAAATTAAACCAAGGTACTGCTTTTAAATTAACCCATAAATATGGTCATGAATAACGTTCTCATCGTAGAAGATTTAAAACCAGCCATGCAATGGTTGGTCCAATCTGTCCAATTGGCTTTTAACAAGGCAGAAATAGTGCTTGCAGAAAATTTGCAACAGGCCTTTGAAAAGGTAAAATCACAAAATTTTGACTTGGCTTTGGTTGATATTGGTTTGCCCGATGGTTCAGGACTTGATATCGTTGACTATTTAACCAACCACAATCAGGATACGCTCATCGTTATAACCACCATATTTGATGATGACCAACATGTATTTAGTGCCCTAAGAAAAGGTGCAAAAGGCTATATATTAAAAGATAAAGACAAAGACATATTGGCCCAAATGCTAATCAACATCAAACAAGGTCACTTGCCAATATCTGCGGCCATTGCCAACAAATTACTCAATTTTTTCAACCCTCAACCTGCAAAAAACAACTTAACCAATAGAGAAAGCGAAGTGCTAATTATGATTTCAAAAGGTTACAAAGTACCAAAAGTTGCTGAACTATTGGGGATACAACCTTCAACCTGTTATGGTTATGTTAAAGATATTTATTTGAAACTAGGGATTAACTCACGAGCCGAAGCTGCAATGGCTGCTGGAAAGATGGGGTTAATCGATTACACAATCGAATAATAGATTTACGTTTTAATATTTGATATTATAAATCTCATGAATGAAAACAAATGCAAGTTAGATGAACAAATAATCCAGGATTTACAAAAAATCAGACAATCCAAAAATCCTTATCAACTCATTGAACAATTTCGAATCAAACATCCCAATCACACAGATTGGCTGAATATGTTTGAAGATGATGAAACGCCTCTAATCTACAACAATAAATTTCCAAGCATACCTGGATTTAAACTAAGCAAATCTATTGGTAGCGGTGCCAGCGGCAAGGTGTTTCTAGCTACTCAATTAACAACCAATTCTAATGTAGCGATAAAAGTGGCCATGCAGTATTTAAATGACAGCCAATTAAATAGATTTCTACACGAAAGCCAACTACTGAAAAAATTATCCCATCCCAATATTGCAAAAATAATTTCTTCAGGAATCATAAAAGATGACGATTTGCCCTATATCGCCATGGAATATGTTGAAGGAATAAATATCCATCAATACTGTCTTCAAAATAACCTGAAATTCAATCAAATAATAGACCTGTTCAAACAAACACTTGATGCCATACAATTTGCTCACAACAAAGGCATTGTCCACAGAGACATTAAACCCGACAACATCTTAGTCACACAGGATGGAACGGTTAAATTGTTGGATTTCGGTATAGCATTCACCACCCAAGACAGCACCAGGCAACTAACACAATTAACCAAAACAGGAGAAATAGTAGGTACACTTGCCTATATGAGCCCTGAGCAGGTTAGTGGGCAAGACAGCATAGATACCCGTGCAGATGTCTATTCACTAGGCGTAGTTCTATATCAACTACTATCCAATACACTGCCTCACAAACTCGATGCCAATCAAATATTTTCTGCCATTAGTCAAATTATTGAAGATTTGCCCAAAAACCTAAAGACACAAAACCAGAACATAGATTCTGATTTGGTGGCCATTGTTCACCATGCCATTGATAAAAATCCAGACAAAAGGTACCAATCACCCAGAGAGTTTAAACAAGACTTACAGAATTGGTTGAATGGTGATGCCATTGGTGTCAAACACAATACTCTGTGGCACAGTATCAAACACATCAGCCGCAAGCATAAGGCCCTCGTCTCAGGTACTCTGCTTGCCGTAATGGGTTTGGTTACAGGTTTGGTCTTTGCCGTTTCATTTGCATTAAAAGAACAAGATGCACGCAAAATCGCAGAATCCAATGCCCGAACCAGCAAAAAAACCGTAGAATTTATCAATGAATTATTTTCATCAGCCGACCCTGACAATCTTTATGGAGAGGAATTGACTCTACTTCAAGTCATTGACAATGCCGATACCACTATCATAAGCCAATTAAAGGATGAACATGCAGTCGAAGCCAATATCAGGCTGACTTTAGCTGGAGTCTATGCCAGTTTAGGACAAGTAGAACTGGCACAAAAGCAAAATGATTTGGTATCATCTTTGCTCCCCAAACTTGAAAGCAACAACGAACTCAATGATCTTCAATACCAACATGCTTTAATACAATCAAATATCCTTCTGTATCAAAACAAATACGATGAAAGCATTAAATATGTCAAAACAGCCCTAAGCAATCCAGGCTTCAAAGACAAAAGCTCTCTTTTATTCGACATTCAATTGGCACATGCCCAACTGATGTTAGGAAAACTAGATGAAGCAAAAGCCATTATAGATAGTACGCTAGAACAAAACGCTAATACCAACCCCGCAAATAGCGATATTTTATATGCCCAAGAAATTAAAGCGATGGTGTTGGATAAAATGGGGAAATTTAAACAAGCCAAAGAAATTAATGACAAGATTATTGCCACCCGCAAAAAATATTTTGGTGAAAACCACCCCAAAACCTTATCTGCCTTAAATAACTTGGCGGCTGTAGAAGACAGTTTGGGCAATTATGCCAAAGCCAAAGAAATCATGCAAAAAGTTATTCAAGGCAAAACCAAGGTCTTGGGTAAAAAACATTTGAGCACCTTAATTTCCAGAACCAACTTACTGTCTTTCTTAGTCAAACGACATGAATTGCAGCAAGCCGATGAATATTCGCAAAAGTTATTGGCTGATATGACTGCATTTGTTGGCCCCTTGAATAAGTACACACTTGTGGTCAACAATATTCGAGCCTACTTATTAGAAGACTTAGGACAGTTAAAACTGGCGGAAAAAATATACCGAGAAACACTAAAAAACTACCAAGAAATGGGTACAGATAGTGGTTCAGAATTATTGGTATTGCAAAGTAATTT
>JALSIL010000564.1 GCA_026990095.1 Lysobacterales bacterium | reverse complement strand
TGACTGCACTGGTAACACCAATGAAAAGCCAAGGTCAAATTCATTTTGAACACTGGAAAAACCTGTTGCGAAAACAAATTGCGGCAAAAGTTAAAGCGGTTGTTGTGGCTGGTACAACAGGAGAATCTGCCGTGTTGAGAGATGATGAGTTTGTGCAGTTATTGTCAGCAGCGGTTGAGCAATGCCAAGGCACGCAAACTGCGGTCATTGCACAAACCGGAAGTATTGCAGCGGATAAAGTCATTGCTCGGAATAAAATAGCTTATGAGTTGGGTGCGCAAGCCTCATTGGTGGTGACTCCTTACTATTTGAGGACAACTCAGGAAGGGTTATACCAACATTTTAACAAAGTGGCGGACAACTCTGATTTGCCGATGATACTGTATAATGTTCCGAGTCGTACACAAAATGATTTGTTACCAAAAACCTGCAAAAGACTTGCTTTGCACGGTCGAATTATTGGAGTTAAGGAAGCCTCGTCAGATGCAGGAAGAATCACTGAGTTAGTTAAGAGTATTGACTTAAGTGAATTTACTATTATGTCAGGCTGTGATGACACTTTTGTTGATTCAATGGATCAAGGAGCAATGGGAGTTATTAGTGTTGCCAGTAATGCCAGACCACAAATGCTCGTAAAAATCTGTAATTTTATGGCGTTAGGGGATACAATTTCAGCAAAAAAGCTAAATTCTAGTCTTGAAAATTTATATAAAGTGTTATCATGTCAACCCAATCCAATTCCAGTGAAGCACTTAATGCATGAAGCGGGGTTGATTGATAGGGGTATAAGGTTGCCATTAGTTTGGTTCGATGGTAAAAAAATAAACACCAAAAACGAAATTTTAAAAATTAAACAAGATTATTCAAATTTATGAAAAAAATACTATTATTGGCAGTAATGACTGTTGTTTTAAGCAGCTGTAAATACGTAAAAACACAAGAGCCCTATTTAAAAGCAGATGTCGCACCAGAATTAAAGATTCCTGAGGGTGTTGATAAACCAAATTCCACTTCAACTTTGGCTATTCCTCCAGCAAAGGGTGGAGAGGTTTTTGCAAAAGGCGTAGACATTGCACCACCTGATATGCCAATAAGAACGAAACAATCTGAAAAAGGGATTCTGCGAATTGAGAATATTAAAGGCTTTCCATTGCTTACTGTTTTAAAAGACCAAAATGCAGTGTGGACGGCAATGACATCTGTTGAATTGGATAATTGGACGATTAAGGAAACGGACAAGGATTTATGTCAAGTTGTTTTGAGCTATGATGATCAAGATACACGAGAACGTGAAAAGGCAGGTTTTCTGAAAAAGCTCTTTACTCGCGATAAATATTATACCGACTATTCGGGAGATTTTGCCTTAACGTGTTCTCAATCAGGGAAGGTTGTGCAAGTTAAATTTGCAAAAGTTGATGGTTCTGTAGCTAAAAGTTTTTTGGCCGATAATGTCATGACAAAACTTTATTCATTGTTGGAATAATGTACAACCGCTATTTAAGCGTTTATAAAAAACATTATCCCGTAAAAAAACTGGCCCCCGTTCTTGCTTTAATTATTGCACTATCCCCTTTTGCAATAGACATGTATTTGCCAGCTATTCCAACCATGGCTGCGTTTTTCTCGGTAGATATACATCTCATTGAATTATCAATTCCTCTTTACCTTATTGGTGTTGTCTTACCTTGTTGCATAACAGCACATGTTTGCACTGATTTTTTCTGCACACTTATAAGATTTTTAAGTGTGCAATTAAAAAAATTAAAGAATGAAACTTTTAACTAAAAACAAACTCGTATATATTATCCCTGCGGTATAATACCCAAATACCGATCAACGACTTTTAATAGGATTACTATGAAAAAAATATTTATCTTACTGGGCTTTATTGTAAGCTTTTCAATACCGGCGGAAGTTGAAATTACTATTGTGAAAAACAGTAAAAAGGCTATTTCAATAGCACTTTTGCCCTTTGCCAACAATGCATTAGAGTTAACCAAAATTTCAAAAGTTATTGCCGATGATTTATCTTTGTCGGGGCAATTTAGTGCATTGGAAAAACAACAATTGATAGAACAGCCCAAAGCAGCCAATGAAATAAAATACTCAACATGGCGCTTGCTTAATGCCAACTATTTAACCATAGGCTCGATTAAAACAGTGGGCGAAGGGCGATATGAAGTCTCTCTTAAATTGTTCTCAGTAACCGATCAAAAGCAAATGATGTCACTGGTATTGCCAGTGCGAGAAGGAGAGTTTCGCTCGGCAGGGCATTATTTGGCAGACAAAATCTATGAAGAGATTACCGGAATTAAAGGCATCTTTTCAACAAAAATAGCCTATGTCACAGCCACGCAAATTACTGGTGGAGTTGAATACCAATTGCTGGTTGCCGATGCAGATGGAAAGAATTCGCAAGCCCTAGTGACATCGCAACAACCCTTGCTTTCACCCAAATGGTCTCCACGAGGGGACAAAATTGCCTATGTTTCCTTTGAACGAGGAAATTCAGCTATTTATATTCAAAACTTAGCCACAGGCAAACGTGAATTAATGAGCCAATTCAAGGGCATTAATAGTGGTCCATCGTTTTCACCAGATGGCACAAAACTCGCCTTAACTTTATCCAAATCTGGTAATGCTGAAATTTATTTAATGGATATAATGACTAAACAACTCACCCAAGTGACTAAAAACTGGGCTATTGATACCGGTGCCAACTGGGCACCAGATGGTAAAAGCCTGATTTTTACCTCCGACCGTGGAGGTAAACCTAATCTTTATCAAGTCCTGTTGTCTGATTTAACAACCAAACGACTAACCTTTGAGGGCGATTACAATGCGGGTGGAAGTTATTCTTCTGATGGTAAGTATATTTGTTACGTACAAGGCAACAAGAATGACTACAGAATTGCCTTAAGGCACAATAAATCTGAAACCAGTCAACTAATTAGTGATGGTCCTTTGGATGAAACCCCTACTTTTGCCCCCAATGATAACATGGTTCTTTACGCGACAAAAAACAAAAAAGGGCAAGGTATTTTGATTTCAACCAGTCTTGATGGCACAACAAAAAATCAACTTATTATCTCAAATGGGCACATACGTGAACCCTCTTGGTCACCTGTAATTAATTAAAACTTGTCTAGCTCACGAGTCAAATCAAAAGAATCAATAATTTTAAAGGATAAAGTTATTGATTTTCTATTGGTTCGTTCAAAAAAGAGAAAAATCAGTTTATCCATGCGAATAAAAAACGATGGACATTTACAAGTCAGCGTCCCATTTGCGACAAAAGAAAAAGACATACACCATTTTCTAAACAGCAAAAAGGACTGGTTATTAGCCAAATTGCAGCAAAGAGAAAACAAATCTAGAAGGATTCCTTTAACCTATCACGATGGAGAATTGCATTGGTTCAAAGGGGAAAAAGTTCCATTAAAGCTCGTTATTACAAGCTATTCTAGAGTTGAAATGCTAGACGATTGTTTGCTTGTTTACAACCGTCGCCATGCCTCGGTTAAAAATGCACTGGAAAAGTGGTATAAGAAACAAGCATTAAATTACTTTAAACAACGCACCGACTATTTTGCAGAGCTTTATAACTTTCCAAAGGTACAAGAAATTAAAATACGCGCAATGAAAGCCCGCTGGGGCAGTTGTTCTTCGAATCGTGTTATAACCTACAATACCCACCTAATCAAAACACCAATAGCGTGCATTGATTATGTTATTTTGCACGAGTTATGCCATCTTATTCATCAGAATCACCAAAGAGGATTTCATCAATTACAGTTAAAAATCAACCCTGATTGGAAACAACAAAAACACAGATTAGATGAATTTGGACGTCACTATTTACTTTAGCTATGGTAGAATAAAAAAACGATAACAATCTTGTAGAACAAAGACGACAAGAAAGTTAAAAAGTATTTAAGTGAGTCTTCAAGAGACCTTTGCATATCTATATGGCGAAAGAAAAAATAGAGAAAATTTGCCAGATTGAGTTAAAATTTGAAGGTAATAACCAGTTATTGGCGAGATTTTTAGCGAAAAGCTAGTGAATTTAATCATTTTTTACTCGTCACTATAGTTATGCAAAGGTCTCTTCAATAATTAATGAAGATTACACCGAAAAAGGTTGGTAGAATTAGCCAAACACGAATAAAATAGCAACAATCATCAGACTTTTTGAATTATGACCGAATTACGATTAATCATATTAGCAATTGGAGCCGTTATACTGGGTTTAATCTATTATTTTGGCACGCGTAAAAAGGATCAAAATGATGATGTCTTTGATTCAATAGAGCCTAGTTTAACTGGTGAGCACCCAAAATCAAGCCCCAACGAATTGCCTCGAAAAAAACGCAGTTTGTCAATTGATGAAGCCCATAAAGCACACCAACAGCAAGAAGCACAAAACCAGGGGGGAAAAGAAAAGATTGTCACCTTGTTTTTACATGCCAAAGAAGGCCAGCAATTTGACTGGCACTTAATTCAAAAAGCTGCCGAACAAGTGGGGTTGGAATTTGGAGCCGATAATTTATACTACCGTTTTAACGGCTTTGGCACCAATAAACAATTGGTCTTTATGGTTGCCAATATGCTCAAACCAGGGATTTTCCAACCCGACATGCGCACAACAGGATTGGTCATGATTATGACCTTGCCTGGTGTGCTGCCTGCACTTGATATGTGGGACAGCATGTTTCCCGTGGGAGAACGCATTGCCGACATTTTGGGTGGTAAATTAACCGATGAAAACCACCATTTATTCACACGCCAACGCATTGCTTCCATGCGTGAAGAAATGCGACAATTCGATCACGATGCCGCCCATTAATGCCGAAATTCAGGTCATAAGAAAACAACTTAATGACTATGCCTACCAATATTATGTGCTTGATGAACCAACTATAAGCGACGCACAATACGATGAGTTGTACCAAAAACTCTTAGCAATAGAAAAAGCACACCCAGATTTAATTACACCAGATTCACCAACTCAACGTGTTGGCGATAAACCTTTGGATGGTTTTAAACAAATCAAACATGAAATGTCAATGTTATCCTTGGGCAATGTCTTTACAGAGCAAGAATTAAAAGAATTTGATGAGAGACTAACAGAATTATCAGGGGTTTCGCCGATTTGCTACGCTGCCGAACCCAAACTTGATGGATTAGCCGTGAGTATCACCTACCTTGAAGGTCAATTATTTCAAGCCGCCACACGAGGTGATGGCAGTACAGGTGAGGACATTACCGCCAATGTCAAAACCATTAAAGCCGTACCATTGAAGTTACGCGGAGATAATATTCCACACAAACTCGAAGTTCGTGGTGAAGTCATTATGACGCGAAGTGGTTTTGAACGTTATAACCGACAAGCTGAAATCAAAGGTGAAAAAACCTTTGCCAATCCACGCAATGCCGCTGCAGGGTCTTTGCGACAACTCGATCCGTGCAAAACAGCTCGCAGACCCTTAGCTTTTTATGCCTATTCTCTGGGTGTGGTTTCAGAATATTTGAAGTTTAAAACCCATAGCCAAAGCTTGGATTGGGTCAAAACTCTAGGTATTGCCGTTAACCCTCTGAACCAAATTGTTATCGGAGCACATGGCTGCATGCAATTTTACCAAATGATTGGTGAAAAAAGACCAACCCTTGATTACGATATTGATGGAGTGGTTTATAAAGTAGATGACCTAGCCTTACAAATAAAACTCGGTTTTGTCACCAAATCACCGCGTTGGGCAACAGCACATAAATTCCCTGCTGAAGAAGCCACAACCATAATCGAAAACATTGATGTGCAAGTTGGACGTACTGGCAGCATCACGCCCGTAGCACGATTGCATCCCGTAGTGGTTGGAGGTGTCACTGTCACCAACGCGACACTGCATAACGAAGATGAAATCCGCCGCAAAGATGTGCGCATTGGCGATACCGTTTTTGTGCGCAGAGCAGGAGATGTGATACCAGAAGTGGTCAAAGTGGTGTTATCAAAAAGACCAAAAGGCTCCCAACAATTTAACATGCCGACTCATTGCCCCGCGTGTGAAACAAAGCTAGTTAAACTCGAAGGTGAAGCCGTATTGCGCTGTCCTGCAGGACTGTATTGCGATGCCCAACGCAAACAAGCCATTATCCACTTTGTCTCGCGCAAAGCCTTGGATATTGACGGTTTAGGCGATAAGTTGGTTGAATTAATGGTTGATGAAGGTTTAATTAAAACACCCGCAGACTTATTTCACCTCAAAAAACAAGACCTCATCCAACTCGAACGCATGGGTGAAAAATCAGCATTAAACCTCTTGCAATCGATAGAAAAAAGCAAACACACCAGTCTGGACAAGTTTATCTATGCATTAGGTATCCGTGAAGTCGGCGAAGCCACTGCTCTTACACTGGCAACTCAAATCAAATCAATAAAAGCCCTAAAAACCATCAAAGCAGAACAACTCGAAGAATTGCCCGATATAGGCCCAATAGTGGCAAAAAGAATCACCAGTTTCTTCGCTGAAGAACACAACAGGCAAGTTATCGAACAACTCATGCAAGCTGGAATCACATGGGATGAAATCCAAACCCCAAGTGCCAAGGAACAACCACTTATCGGAAAAACCATCGTCTTAACAGGTTCTTTATCGCAATTCACTCGTGCCACAGCCAAAGCCAAACTACTCAAACTCGGAGCTAAAGTCACCAGCAGTGTATCCAAAAAAACCGACCTGGTCATCGCAGGCGAAAATGCAGGCTCGAAACTAACAAAAGCCGAAAAACTCGGCATAGAAGTCAAAGACGAGCAATGGTTGGTGGATTTGTGAATGAGTGACGCTCAGGTTAATATAATAAGCTAAGGGCACTTATGACTCGAACTCAACAAGCATGATTTTATATATACCTTTGATTTTTTGAGTCTGTAAACCAAACTAAGCCAAACTGGTAAGTGGGATTTATCCCACTCAAATTCTAGTTTTAAGCATTCTTTATGTTCTAACCCGAATATTTCATAGGATAAGCTAATAATAAGGCATTTATCTTTAAATAACAACACCTTATCTCAATATTGTTACGGTTACACTTTGTACAAGTGGCTTTAAAGAAAACTAGCTTCATATCTTGCACAAATATCACTAAAACCTATGAATAACTAGGTATATAGTGATATTTATGCAACCTATTTCGCTATTTTCCCTTTAAACTCCATTCTCCTATGAAATATTCGGGCTAAGTACCACTTGCAACATAGCCATCGCTTTATTCAATTGCCATTGAATGGTTTAATACAAGTTCTTACACCTTGTCAGTTAACTTTGTATTAAACACAATTGCATGATACAAATACCCTTTATAACATAGCTTGCAACTCCTACAACAAAAAATCTTGGTTTTCATAGTATAGATTTACTATATAGGAAAGTAGGTAATAAGAAAAGTGACTTGACCCCTTCTGCACTCAAGCGGACATTATCACGTTGGGCTTACACCCCTTTTTTTCTTTCTTTTTTTTGACCCCTTTTTTTTTGTGCTAAAATATCCCGCAACGTTATATTGTACGGGGATAAAGATGCAAAAAATTGCTCAAATTAAGAATTTTTGGATTTTGATGATTTTACTATCAGCTCAAGTTTATGCCACAACTGATACTGAAAATTCAAGTCATTTAAAAAACAAATCAGAAACCATTGTTGGTCTTGAAGCAGCTGTCCAAGAAGCCAAATTGGTGGTGTCAGAAGGCTATACCAATGATAATTTTGGCAATGCGGTCAGCATTTCTGGTGATTATGCCATTATTGGTATGAATTCTGATGACTTTATGGGTGGAAACAGTGGTACAGCCTATATCTATCATTTTAATGGTAGCAATTGGATTCAAACCCAAAGATTGATTGCCAGTGATGCGGGCGTAAATCACCGATTTGGAAATTCGGTGAGTCTTTCGGGGACTCAAGCTGTAGTCGGTGCACCTGGTGCTGGAACTACCGGTCAGGTATATGTGTTCGATTTTGATGGCAGCAGTTGGCTTGAATCCCAGATTTTAACACCCACAGGTCATTCCGGGGTTGGTGATGGCTTTGGTTCAGCGGTGAGTTTATCCGCCAATCGCATTTTGATTGGTTCACCTCAGGATACTGGAACAGGCGCATCGGGTGGAGCGGCTTATATTTTTGATTATAATGCTGTCAGTAGCAGTTGGTCACAAACTCAAAAAATAACAGCAACAGGAACATCAGCACATGCCCATTTTGGGATTTCGGTGAGTTTGTATGGTTTTACCGCTATCATCGGTGCTTTCAACGATGAAAATGCTGGCATTAATAATGGTTCGGTCTATGTATTTGATTTCAACATGGGCAATAATACATGGGCACAATCACAAAAATTATTTGATGCAACTGGTCTTTCTTTTGAGAGTTTTGGGTACTCTGTTAGCCTATACAATACCCAACTGGTTATCGGTGCATATAATAATGGTAATGGTTCAGCATCTGTTTACGAATATGATGG
>JALSIL010000563.1 GCA_026990095.1 Lysobacterales bacterium | reverse complement strand
GCCATAAAATTTACTCAAAGCTATGATGTAGAGGTGCTTTCAATTACTAACACGGGCAATATAAATCCTGTTGTTAATGAAGACTTTATTTTGGCGGTTGATGTGAGAAACACAGGTGATGTTACCAGTGTCACAACACCAGTTGCTTTATACCGTTCACTCGTTCCTGTATTTAATGGCTTTGAACCAGTGGTATTAAACCATGATTATTTACAAATAGAGAAGAATCAAATGGTTACTCATGACTTTATCCATAACGAAAATGAAGTGGGAACTTATTATTATAGAGCTTGTTATAATGATACATTTGGACTTGATGAAAATAATGCGAATGATTGCTCATCGATTATAATTGTTACAGTTTCGCCCTTGCCTGAGCAGATGTTTGTTGATGGTTTTGAATAAAAAATAGAACACTTTTAAACTAAAATACAAAACTGTGGTCAAAATTACTCAATCAAAAATAATTTGGGTGATTTATGCATATATCACTTTAAAGTTGATTGAACAAGAAGTCCGTGTTATTAGGGTTAAAATGACAACTTTTTACGTTATCACTTTATGCAACAGGGGGTTTGGTCTTATAATACCGGTATTGAAACAACAAATTCGGTTAGGAGTAAAAACAATCATGAAAAAAGCTATTGTTATAATGTCTTTATTTTTTGCATTAAATGTTAATGCTGGTGATGCAGAAGCGGGCAAAACAAAGTCGGCAATGTGTGCCTCTTGTCATGGAGCAGATGGTAATAGCACCAATCCTGTTTGGCCCAAACTTGCAGGTCAACATGAACAATATACCGCAAGACAGCTATCCTTGTTTAAAAGTGGTCAACGAAAAGCCACGGTGATGGGTGGCATGGTAGCTGGTTTGAGTGAGGCAGATATGCAGGACTTAGCCGCTTATTTCTCTTCTCAAAAAACAAATATTGGCTCTAGTAACCCAGAATTACTGGAAGTGGGTAAAGCAATTTACCAAGGCGGTGTTAAAAAGTTAAAAATACCTGCCTGTATGGCTTGTCATGGTGTGGCAGGAAAAGGCAATCCATTATCAGGTTATCCCGTGCTAGCGGGTCAACACTCAGCCTATACCGAACAACGCTTAATGGCTTTTAAAGCTGGCGAAGTTACAGCAGATGATGATAATGGGAAAATTATGGCAGACGTTGCAAAGTACTTAAGCGATGCTGAAATTAAAGCATTAGCTAATTATATTCAAGGTCTTTATTAAAATATTATATAAGCTACACAGGAGTTAATTATGAAAAATACAACCGCATTACTTTTACTACTTTTATCTTTTACTGTATTTTCTCAGGTCGAGGCACAAGCTCAAGCTCCTTATCAAGAAGGTTTGCACTACACTCTTTTAGATCCAGTTTTTGATACTGAAACTAAAGACCAAGTCATTATATATGAGTTTTTTGGTTATAAGTGCCCACATTGCGCTAGTTTTGAAGTCTTAGAAGCACCTTGGCATAAAAACTTACCTAAAAATGTGAAACTTGTCAGGGTTCCTGTTGTTTTTCAACGAGGTTGGGATGTTTTAGCTAAAGCCTATTACACAGCTGAAACTATGGGATTTATTGAGCAAGCACACAGACCCATGTTTGATGCGATTCACAAAGAGCACATCAAGTTTCGGACCATAGAAGAGGTGGCACAATGGTATGCAGAAAATTTTAATATTGACAAGGAGGCTTTTCTTTCAACTGCCAATTCTTTTATGATTGATTCTAAGGTTCGTCAATCAAATAACATGATGAGAAAGATGAAAATCACCTCTACGCCAGCTATTGTTATTAACGGAAAATATGTTCCCAATAAAAAAGTGCTTAAAAGCTTTGCGGCGGTATTGGATTTAGCCAGTTTTGTTGCAAAAAAAGAAGCTAAAGAAATGGGGTTAACGCAATAATGAGAATACTTTTATTGACTTTTTTTCTTTCAGTGGTTTTAACTTCTTGCAATAAAGATGAGCCTAAAACGATTCAAGAACCGGTTAAGACTGTTCAAACAAAACCGTTAAGTTCTGAAAAAAAGGTTGATAAAGAATCGACAATAGCTCAGGAAGATTTTAAACCTGGAGTTGATTATTTCGTACTTGGCACACCCTATGAAACAAATGACAAGTCCCATGTGGTTGTATACGAATTTTTTGGTTACACATGCACTCATTGTTACCATTTTGAACCTTTTTTTAATAAATGGATAGAAGGCAAACCCGACTATGCTCTATTAAAGAGAGTTCCTCTTAATTTTCAACCAGCTTGGGCAATATTTCAACAAGGTTTTCTTACCGCAGAAACCATGGGGCTTGTGGATAAGACCCACAGCCAGTTATTTAAGGCTTTGCATGAAGAAAATAAAAGATTTAGGACTATTGATGAACTCGCAAGTTGGTACGCGAATGAAGCAGGTGTCAATAAAGAAGCTTTTCTAAGTACGGCCGAGTCTTTTATATTGGATGCTGCCCAACGTAAAGCCGATAACATGGGGTTTAAAATGCAAATAACAGGAACCCCTAGTCTAGTTGTTAATGGCAAATACAAGGTTTCAAACAAAATTAAGGACAGGAACAGAACCTTAAAAGTATTGGATTTTTTGGTTAAAAAAGAGGAGCGGGCAATGGGGCTTGTTGCTCAGTAAAAACACTCAAAGAGTTTAGCAAACCTATTTAAGTAAGCTTTACTTTTCTAATAAGTGAAGTTTATCAATAACCTCAGCCCAATCATCAGCGTCTTCGGGTGCGTCTTTCATGTTAGTAATAACAGGCCAATCTAAAGAAAGTTCTTCATTAATTTTTATAAATTGTTCTTGTCCTTCTGGCAAATCATCTTCAGGGTAAATTGCTTCAATGGGACACTCGGGCTCACATAAAGTACAATCAATACACTCTTCCGGGTCAATAACTAAAAAATTTGGTCCCTCGTGAAAGCAATCAACAGGGCAGACTTCCACACAATCTGTATATTTGCATTTAATACATGCTTCAGTAACCACAAAAGTCATTTAATTCTCCAATTTTTCTTAATAAATGTTAAACTTGCGTTAATTCAATACGAGGTGTAATAACGCAATCTGCTCATTATCCTCTTATATTAGTAAATGGTAAAGTAATAAAATAGTGAGTTGTTGAAAAAATTGTCTAAAATCAAACTTCAAACCTACAATCAATCCCAACACGGTATTGATACTGGTAAAATTTCACCTTCTGCACAAGCCATAATCACTAAACTAATAGAAAACAACTACCAAGCTTATATTGTTGGTGGAGCTGTTCGTGACTTACTGTTGAACAAACAACCTAAAGATTTTGATATTGCCACCAATGCCACTCCCGATGAAATAAAAGCCATATTTAAGCGAGAATGCCGTATCATTGGGCGTCGCTTTCGTTTAGCTCATGTTTACTGCAATCATGAAATGTACGAAGTAGCAACATTTCGAGGATCACAAAAACACAGTCAAAGAGAGTTAAAAAAAGGGCAAATAGTTAGGGATAATGTATTTGGCACAATTGATCAAGACGCATTAAGGCGTGATTTTTCCTGTAATGCGTTGTATTTTGATATTCAAAATGCCAATATTTTGGATTATTGCAATGGTTACAAAGATATATCAGAAAACCAGCTAAAATTTATTGGGAATGATTGCACACGAATAATTGAAGACCCCGTGAGAATGATTCGAGCGATAAGGTTTCAAGCAAAACTGGGTTTGAAAATGTCAAAAAAAATCAATCAAGCCACCCAATCTGAACACCAAACAATAGCCAACGTCTCTCCTGCACGGCTTTTTGATGAATTGGTTAAGTTATTTCATTGCAGTAACGGCATAGAGGCCTATAGGTTAATGAAAAAATTCAACTTGTTTCAATTTATTTTTCCAAAAATTCACTCTGCTATAGATAAAAGTCCCCACAACAAATCCTTTATAGAGCGTGCATTTAACAGCACCGATTCGCGCATTGCACAAGGTAAGAGTATTACCCCCGTTTTTCTTTTTGCTTGTTTTATGTGGCCCTTTGCACGAGAAATAATCGACCGACTAGAGAACAAAAAAGTACCTCTTTATGAAGCGGTCAATACCGCTGCAAACGAAACATTTATTATAGCTCGATCACGTCTGGCGATTCCCAAAGTTATTCAAATAGGTATTAGGAATATTTGGTTGTTGCAATACCGTTTTAATTTTACCAAAGGCAAAAGGGTGTTTTCGACATTAGAGAACCCTCGCTTTAGAGCCGCTTATGACTTTTTATTGTTACGCCAATCCGAAAACCCAGAACTCGAAACATTAGTGCAATGGTGGACGGATATTCAAAAACTATCTGCCAAAAAACAAAAAGAGCTTATTTTTCCACCCCGAGTTAAAAAAATAAAACTAAGCTCTAAATCTCACACTTGTTATTTGGGTTTAGGCAGTAACGTTGGCGAATCTCAAGCCAATATTAAAAAAGCCCTGAAACTGATTGACGAATCAGCCCACATAACAACACTTGAAACAGCAGGTTTGTATCTAACCAAGCCGTGGGGTAAAACAGATCAACAAGACTTTATTAACACGGCAATCAAAATCAGAACAAGACTCAAGCCTGTGGATTTACTTGAAGCGTTAAAAATGATTGAAATTAAGCTGGGAAGAACCAAAACTGAAAAATGGGGGCCCCGAGTCATCGACATTGATATTTTATTGTATGGCAATAATGTGGTAAAACAGCAACATCTAGAGATTCCTCACCCTCACATAACCGAAAGAAGCTTCGTTATTGTTCCGTTGCTCGAATTAAATAATGAGATAATCATCCCAAAAAAAGGGAAATTAGGAAAATATTACGATAAAAAGAGTGAAGCAAACAGCATTATTAAAAAAATATAGTGGTATTTATGCAACAAATTACTAAAAAGTTGCTGATTAGAGACAAAATTACAACTATTTTGAACAAAAATAACAAATAGTTGCATAAACACCAAAGCATTGCTAATATGGACGCATGTTTTGAAGCAGGTTACTTTTCATTTCCATCTACAAAACGATACAGGGCAAAAATAAATAATATAGCATTAATAAAACCCATCCAGGATTGGATGGGTTTTTTTTTGGGTATATTGTTTTAAATTAAGAATGCAGTAGGTAAAATATCGACAATATGAATCAAGATTTTTTAGCCCAGTGGCAACAATTAAAAAAATTAGCGTGTGATGAATCGGTTAAAGATTTGCAAGTGCTATTTAGTCAATCACATAACAGAGCCACATCGTTATCATTTGAGGTGGAAGATGTTTTTGTCGATTTCTCAAAAAACTGGATAACTCCAGAAATTCTTAGCTCTTTAATAAAATTAGCAAACGCCAGTCAACTTGAAAAAAAAATCACTCACCTGTTTACAGGGCATAACATTAATGTTACTGAGAACAAGCCTGCAACACACACTTTACAAAGGCAAACAAATCCACCTGTTCAAATGACAAAGGATAGAAATAAAATGTTTAAAGTGGCACAAAATTTCTCTTTAGGTAAGTGGTTAACTGCATTTGGCAAGCCAGTTGAAACCGTGGTTAATATTGGCATAGGAGGCTCTTACCTCGGGCCCAAAGTTGCCATTCAAGCGTTGACTGATTTACAAATGAACAGCAGAGTCAAAGTGCTTTATTTTGCCAGTGTTGATGATGTTAGATTAAGAGCAATAATCAATACAATCGATATAGAGCACACTCTTTTTTGTGTCAGTTCCAAAAGCCTAGGAACGATAGAAACACTAAAAAACGCCAATGCAATTAAAAAAATATTAGAGCAGCAAGAAAACTATCTACCAAATCAAACAAATCAATCTTTTGTTGCCGCAACGGCAAACAAACAAAAAGCACTAGACTTTGGTGTTCCTGCAAGTCATGTTATGCCTTTTGATAATGCAACTGGTGGTCGATTTTCTGTGTGGTCATCTATTGGTTTTCCATTACTAATGGCAATTGGCGAGAAAGATTTTTTAGCTTTCTTGGCAGGTGCTCAAAAAATGGACAAGCACTTCAAAAACACAAAATTTAACGAAAACTTACCCGTCCTTATGGCAATGATTTCAATTTGGTACAGAAACTTTATGCACCTAACTGCCTATGCCGTAATTCCCTATGATGCAAACCTAAAGCATCTGCCTGCATGGTTGCAACAACTGATGATGGAAAGCAATGGTAAAATGCACGATGTCAACGGCGAAGAAGTCACAGTTTCAACCTCTCCTTGGCTTTTTGGCGACCATGGTCAGTTATCACAACATGCTTTTTTTCAGGCATTCCACCAAAGTAAAGATATATTGCCAATTGATTTCATTGGTGTTTTAGGTCCACAAACAGAATCTAAAAAATATTTACTCATTAATATGCTAGCTCAATCAGCAGCATTAATGAATGGCAGCGATGACGATGAAAAACAATTCAACTGCCCTGGCAACCGTCCAAGTACAACCATTTTACTCAAAGAATTAACACCAAGCTCATTAGGACAATTGTTGGCTATGTATGAACACATGATATTTGTTCAATCAGTCATATGGAACATCAACTGCTTTGATCAACCAGGAGTTGAACTCGGTAAATCCATTGCTCGAAATATAGTTGAGCACATCCAAGACGATACTCTTGAAGAGGTTCATCTTGATAAATCAACCCAACAACTATTAACCAAGGTGCTAGAACATGAATAAAGAAATCAAACAATGCGTGGCAAACGCGAAAAATCCTGTCACCGATTTAACTTTTGGAAAATCAATCGAAGTTAAGGAAAAAGACGCCGTACTTTTCTCGCTAAAATTTCCTTTTCAAGGATTTGAATCCGAAATCAGTCAGGCTCTAAATGCGTGTTACAATCAAGAGCCTCAATTAAAAACTGAGATTCGCACCCATAAAACAAAAAAAGGCATCCAATCCATCAAAGGCGTTAAAAATATTATTGCTATCGCATCAGGTAAAGGCGGTGTTGGAAAGTCAACCATCACCGTTATGCTCGCCAAGTCCTTACAAAAATTAGGCGCACGAGTCGCCATTTTGGATGCTGATATTTACGGTCCTAGTATGCCTAGAATGCTAGGCGATTACGGCAAACCCACCTCTCCTGACAACAAAAGCTTTATTGCAGTTAATGCCGATGGCATTCAAAGCATGTCCTTGGGTTATATGATAGATGAAGAATCGCCTGCTATTTGGCGTGGTTCGATGATAACCAAGGCTTTGATGCAAATGGTGGAAGAAACGCGTTGGGATGAGGTGGATTATTTGTTGATTGATTTGCCACCAGGAACCGGCGATATTCAATTAACAATGGTACAAAAAATACCGGTTACCGCAACCGTTGTGGTCACCACGCCGCAAGATATTTCCATGATAGATGCACAAAAAGCCTTTGCTATGTTTGAAAAAGTCGAAATTCCAGTGCTTGGAGTTATCGAAAACATGAGTGTCTTTACCTGCCCAAACTGCAACCATGAATCGCATATTTTTGGAGAAGGTGCGGCAAACAAAATGTTAGCCAAATTTGATACGCACTTACTTGGGCAACTGCCATTAAACATCAATATCCGCCAAAACATGGACGAAGGCACACCCGAAAGTGTTTGGGGAATAGATTCTGAAATTTCTCAAAAAGGCTTGGTTGTGGCAATGAAAGTAGGGCAATTACTCGCGCAATTACCAGTGGATATAAATAAAGATATTCCAGAACTAAAACTTCACAATTTATAAAACCCTATAAAACGAGACAGATATGACAATTAAATCAGATAGATGGATAAAAAAAATGGCATTGGAACATGGCATGATTTCTCCTTTTGAGGACGGACAAGTCACTTCTTCAGATAAGGATAATAAAAAAATTTCCTACGGCACTTCAAGCTATGGTTACGATGTCAGGTGTGCGGATGAATTTAAAATCTTTACTAATATTAATTCGTCCATTGTCGATCCAAAAAACTTTGACCCTGCTAGCTTTGTCGATGTCAAGTCGGATGTCTGCATCATTCCGCCAAATTCTTTTGCCTTAGCACGGACAGTCGAGTATTTAAAAATTCCTCGCAATGTTTTGACTATTTGTTTAGGTAAGTCTACCTACGCCCGCTGCGGCATTATCGTCAATGTGACACCGCTAGAACCCGAATGGGAAGGACATGTAACACTCGAATTTTCAAACACCACACCCTTACCAGCCAAAATTTATGCAAATGAAGGCGTGGCACAATTTCTTTTCTTTGAATCCGATGAAGAGTGCGAAACCTCCTACAAAGACAAAAAAGGCAAATACCAAGGTCAAAAAGGCGTAACCCTACCAAGGATGAAGTAAACTGTACAAATCAACCACGTGTCAAATTAACTGGGCTTTCAGTTTTCACTACAACATTATCTTCGATTCTGATGCCACCATAAGGTTTGAAATCTTCGATTCGTAACCAATTAATAAAATTCCCTTGCTTTGTTGCTTTGGCTTTTTCGAGCAGCATATCAATAAAATAAATGCCTGGTTCTATGGTTAAAACATTGTTTTCTT
>JALSIL010000562.1 GCA_026990095.1 Lysobacterales bacterium | reverse complement strand
GGCATCACCCAAAACAGCATCGGTGTTGCTGTAAGATGGAACCAATGAAGGTATGACAGGATTTGCTGGAGTTGTTTCTGAACTTTCAAAATACCGCGTTATCCAACCCGTACCATAATTGGTTGCTGTGCTTTGCACGCCTTGTTCCATCAATGCAGTGGACACAAAATGACTGCGATTGGCTTGCATTAAGCCAGTGGCGTGAATTATTGCCAGTTTATTGGCATTAAATAAGCTCTGCATACCTGTTGCTAAGGGATGCAAACCGAACTCAACCACTCCATTGAGAGCCAGTGATTGGGTATTGGGAATATGAATCACAGGCCTTAAAACATTGGCGTATTCGAAATAATCTGCACCTGTACGAGGCGGCACCATATTTAAACCATCCATTGCACCATTGAGTTGCACGTATATTAAAAGCTCATTACTGCCCGCACCTTTTCCTCTCAAAATAGTGTTTCCAAAACCAACCTGAACACCAGCAACCGCTCCTAGAGACACAAGCCCAGCTTTTTTAAGAAAATTTCTTCTGTTTATTTTTTTCATCTTACTCACCTGTAATTAAATTCAGAAGTTAAAAATATTGTTGAAACCACAGCAAACAATCGCTCTTGATTATAGCTTGGCCAATCCTCAACACTAAAGTCAATAGGAGCGTCTTTATCTGACACAACAGGGTTGGTGTAGTCCAAATAGGACATAAAATCCGTCAATTTTTCTTTCATCATCGTATCAGGTGGTAACCCACAGGCACGTTCAAACCAATAATCAACAATATTATTGGCTGTTCGATCCAATGGATTAGGAAATTGGTTCAAGGTTATATTGAGAATGTCATTGTAGTTTGGTAGGTTTTCATCGTAATTAACATGCCACTGACTAATCATTTGTATATAACGCCAAGTTGCCATCATGCTTGATGACCCCAACCAGTGAGACTTAACATCTGGATAACCATTGGGAGAAGTCCAATAAAAAGGCATATGTCCCGAGTTATAAAATGCCCAGAAATGGTCATCTGACATGTTTAGCGTTGGATCAAAATCATAAGAATAACCAATTTGTCGCATGGCTGACATAACGCGTTCAAAAGGACGTTTTATTTTTTCACCCCACGTTGTAAGAAATTCATTTGATTTCAATAGAGTTTCCATTGCCAACTGAATTTGATTTGAAGCTTGCCAGTTATTATGCAATGTTGTCTTAACTGCATCAATAATTGATTGAGGCGGGTTGTCACTAATAAAACGTTTGCATAATTTTTTAGCTAAAAATTCATTGGTTGCAGGGTGTTCAGCCAAATAATCTAAAATTTCTAATACATCGGACTCTGGAGTAGCTGCATTAAAGGAATAAGTGTTTCCCATGACTGTTTTATCGCCTTTGTCATGCCAACTATCACGATAGAGGAATTCACCCGTTGCGTTGGGCTCCCAGTCCGCTCCACTGTAGGACCAACCCGTTAATGCCCGAGCCATTTCTTGCACATCAGCCTCAACATAGCCCGTTTTTCTGCCTTGTAAATCAACAGGCACGTCAGCTGGATTCATGTGACCAAAATAATTCTCTGCACTAATGGTGTGTAATTCTAAAATTTCACGGGCATAATTTTCATTGGGTGCGTCTTTATGATTATAGGCATTGCCCAAGTAATCCAACATACAAGTCGCCTTGGTAACACCCTCCAGCATAGAACGAAAATTACCCAAGGCATCGGCACGAATAACATCTCGATCGTAATGCACAAACATGGGTGGAATACCATCAGCATCCATATAGACATTAAAATGGTTATGCCAAAAATCTGCCATGACTTCTAATAACTGTCGATTGCTCTGAGTGCCTCTCAAACTGGTGGCACAATAAGTCTCAAAACCAGGTAAAACATGGTATTCCCAAGGTATCGCAACCCCATCAGGGCGACGGTAATGGTCTTGAAATAATTGTGTGCGTGTTTTATTAAGTGTCTGATAACCATGGGTTAGTTGTGCATCCACTACACTGTCATCAATTAAACTTGGGTTTAATTGTTCGTCAATATAAGATAATATTTTATCATTATCAGTTACTCCCGATAATGTTTGAATATGTGCGATTAAATCAGGTGTCGAGCCATAGCCCATTTTGCTTAACACCCGATGCATTAAGCTAGGAGTTTGAATCGCAGAAGGGGAGAAATCAAGTAATTTACCCTTTGTCTTTAATGGAATCGGTAATGCACTTAACGGTTTGCTTTTCGCCATTCCTGAAGGCATTTCAAACTTATTTGCTAAGTTCATTTCGGGTCGATTATAGTACTTACGTTTAACGGTATTCATAGGCTGTACCTCTTTGATAATAAAACGTGAAATTAGTTTATTTCATATGTAAAACACTATTTGTTGACTTATACTAACAAAAAACAGTTTGAAATATGCGAATACAGTCACAGTTTGCTGCAAACCTTACAAATACAGTGCTTAATTAACAATTCTTTACATTTACATGAGTTATAGTTGCGACATGAAAAATATTATATACGCCCTAGGATTTTGTCCGAGAACAGAAAATCTATTACAAAGAAGTTGGATTTGTGCCATTTTCCGCTTTTTCTCGGCAAATAGCCGTGCTATTCTTCTCAAAAAACTGAAAGATAGCCCTAAACCCAACTTCTTTTCATCACGATTCCTATTCTCGGGCAAGCTCCTAGTCTTGTTATTTAGCCTGCCAAGCTTTGCAACCATTCATGAGGTTATGGTTTCAAGCAACGTCTTTACCCCTGCGAACATTCAGATTGAAGCGGGTGACACCGTTCGCTGGATAAATACGGGTGGAGGACACAATGTTAAAGCACAAGATAACAGCTTCCGTTGTGCCAATGGCTGTGATGGAGTGGGTGGAAACGGCAATCCTTCAACCAATCTATGGGTCAGTGAAGTCACCTTTAGAAAGGTTGGCTTTATCAGTTATATCTGTGAACCTCATGTTGGATTTGGCATGCAAGGTTCTGTAACTGTTGTTGAACCAACTTCTGTGCCTGTACATGAATTGCATGCAACCACTAGCAATCAATTTAATCCCATGGATTTGACCATTCAAGTTGGAGAAATAATCAACATGCTTAATGATGGCGGTTCGCATAATTTTGTTGCCGATGACAACAGTTTAATTTGTGCTGTTGGTTGTGATGGTGATGGCACCAACAACACCTCATCAAACCCAACTGGATTCCCGTGGAATATTTATGTGCGTTTTGACAGCCCACAAGAAATCCCCTTTCATTGTGCTACTCACCCAAGCTCAACAGGGATTATTCATGTTATCCAGCAAAGTGTATTTTCAGATGGGTTTGAATAAGTGAGGTACTGTAACTATTCAGTAGTCGCTGTTTCATTACCCAGCAAAGCTGCGTTCATGGCGTGCCAGCACAATGTTGCGGACTTAATCCGAGCAGGAAACTTTTTAACTCCCGCCATATTATTAACCTCACCCAAAGAATCAATTGACTCAACAGGTGACTTTTTATCCATTAATTGACAAAAATCAGCAAACAAACCTTTAGCTTCATCCACTGTTTTACCCTTCAAAAACTCCGTCATCAACGAAGCAGAAGCGGTAGAAATCGCACAACTTTCCCCATCAAAATTCATTTGCGTAATTACACACTCTTTAACCGTAATAAAAACAAACACCTGATCACCACAAATCGCGTTTAATCCTTCTGCCTTATGAGTAAAAGATTCAGGTGTGCCATAATTGCGCGGATTACGGTTATGTTCTAAAATTGTTTTTTTATAAAGTTGCTTAATATCCATTCGTGCTATTTTAAAGTTTTTATTGCTTAAAACCCACAAATAAATGAATCCTGTGAAGTTAAATCCTTAATAAAGCCAATAATAATGGCTTTTAAAACCACACTATTTCATAAATTGAGGTGAAAAATCCGCCTTATTTGGCTTATTTCATAACAATTATCTCTTTATTTCACTTTTTATCGTGGATATCGTGTTTATATCGGGTAAAATGCTATGGCTGGTAAGATGAACAGCTACTATTTATGTTTATACGATTTTAATGTCTTAAGTTGCATTCAACAGTTCCACGTAAGTTAGTTCCACATTTCACAGCAATAATTGGTTAACTCGCTTTTGAGTTAGCTATAGATTTAAAATTATAATGGAGATTTCCAAATGAGTAAGACTACTGGTACAGTAAAATGGTTTGATGAGAAGAAAGGTTTCGGTTTTATCGAACGTGAAGGCGGCAGCGATGTATTCGTACATTTCAAAGCTATTGCAAGCGATGGATTCAAAACTTTGTCTGATGGACAAGCGGTTGAGTTTGACGTAGAAGACGGTCAAAAAGGCCCTCAAGCTGCAAATGTAACTGTTGTATAAATATAAATTTACACAATAATTCAAAGAAAGAGCAACTAAGTTGCTCTTTTTTTTGCTTAAAACTTCTCCAAAATCAAAGTATCTTCTGATACAAACTCTAATTTAAAATTCCACTGCTCTGCTATAAACTCAAAAGTCTCATCGCTATAAAAACCCACATGCGTCGGGTCATTTTTATAATGCCAGTTGCGAAACTTTTCTTTATTGATAACTCTTTTCGTCATTATACCAAGTAAGCCACTTGGTTTGAGCATTGCAGTTAATTGCGAGAAGACTTCGTGTGGATTATACAAGTGTTCCACCACTTCTGTACAAGTAATAAAATCGTATACCCTTTTTAACAATTTTGGGCGATTATCATAGTAAATATCATAATTCTCAACATTGATTCCTTGCTCTTTCATTATAACAGAGATTGCAGGACCAGGACCACTACCAAAATCTAAGCCTTTGGCATCTTTTGGTAGCTTTTTTTGTAAAGGAATAAGTAATTTATTTAAAAATGTTCGATAACCTAAATCATTTGGGTTGTTTTGGTGCAAATCATAAATGCATTTTTCTTGTTGGGAGTTAAGCTGAAACTCTGGTTTCACAAACACCAATTTACACTGCACACATTGCCAATAATCTCGTTGATTATCTTGATGATAAAAATCAATGGTTTTATTCAAACATAATGGACAGGTCATGTGATAAAATTATCGGCTAATAAATATCAATGATACCATAACTATGAAACATTTTATTCTGTTGTTAACACTTTTAATTGCTTCCCCTGCTTTTAGTGAAGATAAAACTGATAAAGACAAACCTAAATGGGATGTCAATAATCCTCCAGGTGAAACCACACTCGCCACCATCAAAACATCAACAGGCACATGGATGAACTTGGATATTAATGCTCAGGGAAACACCATTACATTTGATTTGCTTGGTGATATTTATACCATGCCCATTACTGGCGGCAAAGCCACCAATATCACCAACTCAATGGCATGGGATATGCAACCGAGATTTTCACCTGATGGCAAATCCATCGCTTTTACCACCGACCAAGGAGGTGGGGATAATATTTGGACGATGAATGTTGATGGTTCCAAGCAAAAACAAGTGACTAAAGAAAAATTTCGACTGCTTAATCAACCTGCTTGGTCAATGGATGGGCAATACATTATCGCTAGGAAACATTTTACAGGTATGCGCTCGATTGGAGCAGGTGAAATTTGGATGTACCACAAATCAGGTGGTGATGGCGTACAACTCAACAAACGACCAAACGAACAAAAAGATTTAGGCGAACCCATATTTACACCCGATGGTAAGTATGTTTTGTACTCACGTGATGCTACTCCTGGGAAATACTTTGAGTATTCTAAAGATTCAAATAACCAAATTTACGACATCGAAGCCATTAATTTAAAAACAGGTGCGATAGAAGTGTGGGTTTCAGGGCCTGGCGGTGCGGTGCGTCCAACGCCTTCACCCGATGGCAAAACACTCGCCTTTGTGCGTCGGGTTCGCAACCAATCAACGCTATTTTTGCAAGACCGAGAAAGCGGAAAACTCACGCCAATCTATGATAATTTAGAACGAGATATGCAAGAAACATGGGCAATTCATGGTGTTTATCCCACTTTTGCTTGGACAAATGGCGGCAAAGACATTGTCTTTTATGCCAAAGGTAAAATCCATCGCATAAATGTTGCCACTAAAAAAGTCACCGATATTCCTTTTCAGGTGGATGACACCCGTAAGATTTCCAAAGCCGTAAAAGTTAAAGTCAATCCAGCACCCGAACAATTTACTGCTAAAATGTTGCGTTGGTTACACAAGTCACCCGATGGCAAGATGGCAGTTTTTCAATCCCTTGGCTATCTTTATACGGTTAAATTGCCAAATGGTAACCCAAAAAGATTAACCAAACAAACAGGCAGCTTTGAAATGTACCCTAAATTTTCACCCGATGGCAAAAGCATCGTCTATGTCACATGGAACGACAAAGATTTGGGTGCGGTAAAAATTGCAACGCTTTCAGGAAAATCGAAACAAATTACTAAAAAACCTGGGCATTACATCAATCCAAGTCTTTCTGCTGACAATAAAACCGTGGTTTTTCAAGCCATCGGCGGTGGTTATTTAACCTCACCTTTGTATTCGCAGGATAAAGGGATTTTTGTTATCAACCGTAAATCGGGCAAACGCAGTTTAATCACTAAAAATGGTTCAGAGCCATTCTTTGCCAAGAGTTCAAAACGGGTATTCTTCACCACCTCTGACAAAAAAGGCGAAGTCATAACAACACAGCTTGAAAGCACCGATTTATCGGGCAATAAAGGCCAAAAACATTATTCGGGCACGTGGATAAGCAATTATAGCGTTTCACCTGATAATAAATGGTTGGCATTTATTCAAAATTTTCAAGTCTATGTCACGCCATTTATCCAAAGTGGCAAGTTTATCTCAACAGGTTCAAAAGCCAGTAATTTACCGTTACAAAAATTTTCCAAAAATGCAGGCAATTATTTGACGTGGCTGCATAATTCAAGCGAATTATCGTGGGCGTTAGGTCCCGTTGTTTACCAACAAAAACTGGCAGAAAAATTTGAATATTTGGGTGGCAACAAAGACAATAAACCACAAACAACATTAATCAATTTTGCTGTAAAAGCCGATATACCACAAGCAAGTGTTTTATTAAAAGGTGCACGTATTATCACCATGAATGGTGATGAAGTGATTGAAAAGGGCGATATTTTGATAAAAAATAACCGCATTGTAGAAATTGGTGAAAACATTCAATCAAGTGCTAAAACTATTGATGTCACAGGCAAAACCATCATGCCTGGTATTGTCGATGTGCATTGGCATGGCTCCTATGCCAATAACCAACTCACACCACAAACCAATTGGCACGCATATGCCAATCTGGCTTTTGGTGTCACCACCGAACATAACCCATCAGCCGATACCGCTGCGGTATTTTCCGCTGCCGAAATGCAACAAGCTGGTGTGATTGTCGCACCACGCACTTTTTCAACGGGCACAATTTTATACGGAGCGACCCAATTTATCACCGCACCGGTGAATTCTTTGGACGATGCGATTGGACACTTGCAACGCATGCAAGATGTTGGGGCTTTTTCGGTAAAATCCTATAACCAACCACGCCGTGAACAACGCCAACAAGTTATTGAAGCGGCTCGTCAAACCAATTTAATGGTTGTTCCTGAAGGTGGCTCACTGTTACAACATAACCTCAATATGATAGTTGACGGACACACAGGTATTGAGCATTCTATCCCAGTGGCAGCGATTTACGATGATGTGGTGCAACTCTGGTCACAATCGCAAACGGCTTACACACCAACTTTGATAGTTGGCTATGGTGGAATTTGGGGAGAAAAATACTGGTACGATACCACCGATGTCTGGAAGCATCCTTTGTTGTCGAAATATGTGCCGAGTTTTATCCTCGAACCAACAGCCGTTCGCCGCACCAAAGCACCGATTGAGGATTACAACCATATCCGCAATGCTGAGGTTGCAACCAAGCTGCAAAAAGCAGGGGTCAAAGTGATGCTTGGTGCTCACGGACAACGCGAAGGATTAGGTGCGCATTGGGAAATGTGGATGTTTGCCCAAGGCGGCATGTCTGCGTTAAATGTGATTCGCGCAGCCACCATTGACGGAGCCAAATACATTGGCATGGATAAAGATTTAGGTTCACTTGAAGTGGGTAAATTAGCGGATTTAATTATTTTGAATGAAAATCCTTTAGATAATATTCGCAATTCGGACAAAATTGACCAAGTGATGCAAAACGGTCGTTTGTATGATGCTGCCACCATGAATCAAGTTTTCCCTGATAAGGTAAAGCGAGAAAAATTCTATTTTGAATAATAACTCGCATAAGGATGAATCTATTAACCTGAATATTTCATTTGAACTATTCAGGTTTACTAAACCTCAAGTATTGAGATATGCTACTTCTTCAAATTACTTTTCTTTTAAAACAGAAGTTGTTATATGATGGAATCAATTATTAATCTTTAAAGAACTGTTCTATGAAAAGTGTTATTGCGTTTATTGTTGGTTTTTTTGTTTTTGGAGCTATGAACCAAGAAGGATACGGTTATTTAATTGGAGGAATTGTTGCTTACTTGTTGTGGCAATTATACGAG
>JALSIL010000561.1 GCA_026990095.1 Lysobacterales bacterium | reverse complement strand
TGCGGGTAAAGAGGTTTAATAAGGATGACTTGCCGACATTGGGTTGTCCAACAATGCCTATCATAACGCCTTTATTGAGCAACTCGCCTTGTTGCGCTTTTGCCAGTAAGCCCTTCAAGCTTTGGTGTAAATCTTGCATTTTTTGTTGTTGGGCTTTGTCTGCTAAAAAGTCGATTTCTTCTTCTGGAAAGTCTATCGCTGCTTCTATCCAAACCCGCAAAGCAATAAGTTGTTTAAGTATTTCGGACACCTTGTTTGAAAAATCACCTTGCAGTGAGCGTTGTGCCGCAATGGCTGCCTGTTCGGTGCTTGATGAAATTAAATCGGCAATGGCTTCGGCTTGAACTAAGTCAATTTTATCATTAAGAAACGCCCGTTGCGAAAACTCTCCTGCTTGTGCTTGTCTGGCACCACAGGCTAGAACTGCCTGCAATAACATATTCATCACTACAGGTCCTCCATGTCCTTGTAGTTCAATAACATCTTCGCCCGTAAAAGAGTGAGGGTTTGGGAAAAAAAGGACAATGCCTTCGTCTATTAGTTGCTTGTTGTGTTTAAATTGAGCAAACAAGGCTTGGCGGGGTTTTGGCACTTTATGGCAAAGTTTTTTGCAGATTTCTAAAGCATTATCCCCTGAGATTCGAATAATTCCAACGCCGCCCACACCCGGTGCGGTTGCTATGGCAGCGATGGTGTCGTGTTGCTTCATGTTTTTATATTATTCCTTAGCCCTTTGCATCTATTCTCTTGGTAATTATCCATTGTTGTAACAAAGACAATGAACTGTTTACTGCCCAATAAAGAACCAAACCAGAAGGGAAGAATGCAAACATAATTGAAAAGCCCAGAGGCATAAACTTCATTATCTTCGCCTGCATTGGATCCATACCAGGAGTTGGTGATAATTTTTGCGTAAAGTACATGGCTGCAGCATTTATTGCTGGCAAAATATAAAAAGGATCGGGGGAGCTCAAGTCTTGTAGCCACAACATAAAGGGTGCTTGACGCAACTCTACGGACTCTTGTAAAACCCAATACAGTGAGATAAACACTGGTATTTGAATCAACATTGGCAAACAGCCCCCCATTGGGTTAACTTTTTCCTTTTTGTACAAGCCCATCATTTCTTCGTTGAACTTCTGTTTATTGTCTTTATGCCTTTCTTTTAATGTTTTGATGCGCGGCTGTAATTTACGCATACGTGCCATTGAGTTGTATTGTTTTTCTGTTAGTTTAAAAAACAACAACTTAATCAAAATTGTTAGTAGAATTATTGACCAACCCCAGTTTTGAACAATGTTATGAATGTGATTTAACACCCAAAACAAAGGCTTTGAAATGGCGGTAAACATGCCATAATCAACTGTTAAATCTAAGCCTTTGGCTATTTTTGGTAATTTTTCCTGTATTTTGGGGCCAATATATAATTGTGTTTTTATCTCCGAAGTTGATCCCGATGCTATCGTTTTAAAACCCGATGTTGCCCTGATTAAATAAGGGGTTTCTGAGTTTGGCAAATATTTACTAACGATGTCAGACTTTTTATCTTGCAAGATAAAGCTTGAGAAGAAATAATGCTCTACCATCGAAATCCACGCTTCACTGTTAACCGTAACATTTATTTTATCTTCTACAAAGTCCGCGAATGCCAGTTGCGTTAAGCCTTCCTCTGGTTCAAAATATGCAGCTCCTTTAAATGATATTCTGCTGGGGTCATTAAACGAAGGTTCTTTATTCAACCAAGGATTGGTTCTTTGCAATTGCTTATATTGTTGCCCTTGCCAACTTGCTGCACTTTGGTTGTTGATGGTATCTGTTAAGGTAATTAAATAGTCATCCGCTGATACGTGATAGGTTTTTATGACTCTTATGCCATTCTTTTCAATGCTTAACGGTATATCTGCATCCCCAGAAGTGATGTCATAATTCGTTTGTTGGGCAGTATAACTATCAGTGTGAACAAAACTTTGTTGTGCACTCAACAATCCTGATTGTGCATAATAGTTTGTTCCAGGGTTTCGATTTAACAGTACAACATTTTCTTTTGAATGTTTTTTTATTGGGTATTTTAAAAGCTCAGCATAAACAATTGAGCCTCCCACCGTATCTATTTCCAGTTTTAATACATTGGTTTTAACGGTTATAATTTGCCCCGTTTTTCTGTGGTTTTCTCTTTGTTGTGGTTGCACTTCTGTGGGAGCTTGGGCACTAGAAACCTGAGGGACATCTGCAGATGGCTCTGTATTTGATCGATTTAAGTTGGTTTCATCTAGTTGTGTAACCAATGTGTTTTGAGTTGGTTTTTTTTGTTCGGTTTCAGTTTTTGGACCGTAATCCAATTGCCATTGCGAATATAAAAGAAAGCCTAAAAAGAATAGTGCGATAAGCAGCAAGTTTTTTGGGTTGTTCATTTACTTTTCCTTATTTTGTTAATTCTGGATTCTGCTTGATTCCATAAATTGTTGATTGAACTAAAGAGGTCTTTGTTGGTTTTTTTTGAAGCCACTGGTCGTGCCAATAGGACAAAGTCACAATTAACTGAAAATTCATGGTCTCTAAAGGACTCCCGAATGATTCGCTTGATGCGATTACGCACAACGGCACGCTTATCAACTTTTTTGGAAATTACTAAACCCAAGCGAGAATACGGGTTTTTAGTTTTATGGATTAATACTAGAAAATTAGCATCGGATACTTTGACTGACTTATTAAATACCGCATTATAGTCTGATTTAGTTAACAGTCGTGCTTGTTTTGGTAAGCCAGCCAATGTGTCTTACTTATTTTCTTAATGTTTAACTGTGAGTTGGTGTCTGCCTTTTGCGCGTCTTGCGTTAATTACAGCTCTACCGCCTTTAGTTTTCATGCGTGCCCTAAACCCATGTGTTCTGGCACGTTTTAAATTGCTTGGTTGAAAAGTTCTTTTCATGTTACACCTTGTTGCTGTTTATTTTGAATTCAAATGTTTTTAAAATCCTCAACTTAAAGTAGTGGATTAAAAAAGGTTGGCTAGGATACTCATTTTGAATGTTTTTTTCAACTATTTTGTTATTTTCAAGCACTAATTAACTCATTATTTAATGCTTTGCGTATAATATCCTTCTTTTTTTGATGGTTATTACATTTTACGCATGATTTGGAGCAAGTGTTTAAAACGATTGGAGTCGGATATTGATGCCTCTGATATTAATATGTGGCTTAAGCCTTTACAAGTTATTGAAACCACTGATAGTATCACAGTTGTTGCTCCGAATGACATTGTTGTTGATAAAGTTAATAAAGATTTTTTATCTTTAATTAAACTGGCTTTAAAAGACATAAGCCCTGTGGATTACCGTCTAATCGTTTCCTTACCCGTTTCTTCAAGTAAAACACTTACTGCCAATAATGCGACTAAGCCCAATGAGTTAGTCAATACTCTGCCATCAAATATTGATCCGAGATTCACTTTTGATAATTTTGTTGAAGGCAGCTCAAACTCAATGGCAAAAGCGGCTGCCTTACAGGTTTCTCAAGAGTTTCTTGCTCAATTTAACCCTTTATTGATGTACGGAAGTACGGGTCTTGGAAAAACCCATCTTTTGCACGCCATTGGCAATAAAATCTTAGACAACGACAAAAACGCTGTGGTCTGCTATGTTCACTCCGAACAGTTTGTTAATGGCATGATTAATGCTTTAAGAACTAACACTATTTCAGAGTTTAAAAGTCAATACCGTTCTGTTACCGCCTTGCTTATCGATGACATTCAGTTTTTTGCAGGAAAGAACCGCACTCAAGAAGAATTTTTTCACACCTTTAACTCTTTACTTGAATTAAAACAACGTGTCATTATTACCTGCGACAAGTTTCCTAAAGAGGTTAACGGTTTAGAATCGCGACTAAAGTCACGCTTAGGGTGGGGCTTAAGCGTTTGTATTGATCCACCAGATTTTGAAACCCGAGTTGCTATTCTTCAAAAAAAAGCGATACAAAGCGGCTACGTCTTAAAGGATAATGTTGCCTATTATATTGCAAAAAAAATAAAATCCAATGTCAGAGAACTTGAAGGAGCCTTAAATACATTGTGGGCAAATGCCAGCTTTATGCATGTTGACATTACCCTTGAGTTTACTAAGAAAACACTAAAAGAACTCTTCAATGTTCATCACCGACATGTTACTATTGAAAATATACAAAAACAAACGGCGAACTATTACAATATCAGAACATCAGATTTACTCTCTAAAAAGAGAACGCGTTCTTTGGCAAGGCCTCGCCAAATGGCCATGTTTTTAGCTAAAGAGCTTACTGATAAAAGTTTGCCTGAAATTGGTGAAGCATTTGGTGGAAGAGACCATACTACTGTATTATATGCACATAAGAAAATTATACAGTTATTTGATGAAATTCCTGAATTTTTAGAGGATAAACAAAAACTCATTAATTTACTAACGGCATAAAACAAGCTGTTAGTAACTTGTTAGTAAAACAATAAATTAAAAATTTATAAAAGTTATCCACAGCCTGCTAACAACAAGTTTATAATTACTATATTGTTTAAAATCAATAACTTAACATAGATATACAGGACTTTTAATTTAACTATTACTACTATTTTTATTTTTATATGATATTTAATATACAACGCGAAACTTTATTGCACCCCCTTTCAGAAATTAATGGTGTTGTTGAAAAGAAACAAACATTAGCAATATTAGGCAACTTTTATGTAAAGGCTAAAAATGGTGTTCTTTCAATTACTGCCAGCGATTCTGAAGTCGAAATGATTGCTTCTTGCCATGCAGAAATTATAGAAGAAGGAGAAATTACTGTTCCTGCTCGTAAGTTTTTTGATATTTGTCGAGCATTAAGTGATGGCTCTGTTTTAAACTTTCATGAAGAAAAAAATAAATGCATTATTCAAGCAGGTAAAAGTAAATTTTCATTAGCAACACTTCCTGGTAAAGAATACCCTTTAATAGAAAATATTGAAACTTATGATTCTTTAAATCTCGAAGTATCCAAATTAAAAAAACTGCTCGCTCAAACCTCCTTTTGTATGGCAGTACAAGATGTTAGGTATTTTTTAAATGGTTTGTTGTTTGAAATTAATGACAATAAAATTATTTGTGTTGCTGCCGATGGGCATAGGCTGTCTTTATCTGAGACTGATTTTGATAACAGTGATAACGTTAATAAACAAATATTAATTCCACGAAAGGGAATATTAGAATTACAAAAGCTTATTCGCGACAAGGATAACTCAATTCAAATTAATGTGGGAAAAAACCACGTGAATTTTATTTGTGAAAACACCAGTCTAACTTCTAAACTTATTGATGGTAATTTCCCTGACTACCAAACAGTTATTCCCTTAAACATGGAAAAGACTCTTACAACCAATAAGCTTTTATTAAAGTCAGCGTTGCAACGTGTTGCTATTTTATCCAATGAACAATATAAGGGGGTTAAATTTAACATTTCGCAAAATACCTTAAAAATTGTAGGTCACAATCCCGAACAAGAACAAGCTGAAGAAATTATTGAAATAGCCTCAGATATTGATGAAATCAAAACAGGATTTAATGTTACTTATCTAATTGATGCGCTTAATGCTATTGAAGGCGAAGAAATAATGTTTAATTTCAAAGATGCCTTAAGTAGTTGTCTGATAAAACACCCAGAAGATAGCAGTTGCCGACTTGTTGTTATGCCTATTCGCATTTAGTTATAGACTGATTTAATGTGTTTATTAATAAGTTAAAAATCACTAACTTCAGAATAATTCAAGAAAAAGAGTTTAATTTCACTCAAAAAATAAACATTTTCCATGGCGATAACGGCACGGGTAAAACAAGTATTCTCGAAGCAATCCACTATTTGTCCACTGGTAAATCATTTAGAAAATGCAGTTTTAAAAGTTTAATTAATGTTAAATTTGAATACCTCAACATTTTTATTGAACATAAAAAAAACAACTTAATAAATACCGTTTCAATAAACAAATCAAAAAATGGTTTATGGAAAGCTCGATTTAACAATAACGCAATAACAAAACAATCTCAAATATCATACTTAATTCCTGTCGTTAGTATTGATCCAGAAGTTTATAGGTTAGTGGATTTAGGACCTATAAACAGGAGAAATTTTTTAGATTGGTTGGTGTTTCACGTGAAACATGATTATTTGAATTTGTGGAAAAAAGTTCAAAAATGCACAAAACAGCTCAATTCATTATACAAAGGTAAAGCAAACACTCAAGAAATAGATTTGTGGGAGGGTAGTTTTATTGAACTTTCTGAACAGCTGAACACGGTTCGAGAGGTGTTTTATAAAGAAATGCAACCGATTATACAGTCTTTAACAAAACACATGCAGGGAGATATTGATAATCTGGAACTGGATTACTATAAAGGTTGGTCGGATTCGTTAACACTTAAAGAGCAATTAATTAAAGACCGTAAAAGAAATTTATTATATGGACAATTGCAACATGGACCTCACAAAATGGATATTAAAATTAATGTTTTAAATAGCCCTGCATCACAAGTTTTATCAAGAGGACAAAAGAAAGTTTTGTCTTTGACTTTTTACATGGCGTACATCCAATTATTAATAAATTACAAAATAAAACCCATAGTATGTTTAGATGATTTGGATGCGGAATTAGACGATAATAAACTTTCTAAAGTGAGTGAGTTTTTTATAAATTCAAATTTACAGCTCTTTATTACAACTGTTTTAATTAAAAAGGTAAAAACTTTTTTTCCACAAGCCCAAATGTTTCACGTGAAACATTAATGCAAATAATTTTAAAGAAGATTATTAACTAAAGCAGTCTGCCTTAATGGCTTTGAGTAAGTGAGGTATTTCTGTTATAATGTCCGATTGATTTTAAACGAGAATTTCGATATGACCGAAACTTATGATTCCTCCAATATTAAGGTTTTAAAAGGCTTAGACGCAGTTAGAAAAAGACCTGGAATGTATATTGGAGACACTGATGATGGAACAGGTTTGCACCACATGGTGTTTGAAGTGGTTGATAATGCCATTGATGAGGCATTAGCAGGCCATTGTGATGATATACAAGTAAAGATCCATTCTGACGGCTCTGTAAGTATCTCAGACAATGGTCGCGGCATACCTGTGGATGTTCATGAGGAAGAGGGTGTATCTGCCGCTGAAGTGATTATGACAGTCCTTCATGCTGGTGGAAAGTTTGATGACAACTCATATAAAGTTTCTGGTGGCTTACACGGTGTTGGGGTTTCTGTTGTCAATGCGTTGTCAACGAAGTTGATATTAACCATTAAACGGAATGGTAAAGAGTATAAGCAAGAATATGCCATGGGTGTGCCTGTTGAACCACTAAAGGAAATTGGAAAAACTGATGGCAAAGGAACGACATTGCAATTCTACCCATCTGCGGAAACTTTTTCAGATGTTTTATTTCATTATAAAATATTAGCTAAAAGGCTAAGAGAATTATCCTTTTTAAATTCAGGTGTACGCATTGAATTAACGGATGAACGCGATGGACAAAATGACGTGTTTGCTTATGAAGGCGGTATTTCTTCTTTTGTTGAACACATCGGTCGTAGAAAAACACCAATTCAACCATCAATTATTCACTTTACCTCTGATGATGGGGAAGGCACGAATGTTGAAGTGGCAATGCAATGGTCGGACTCTTACCAAGAAAATGTCTATTGTTTTACTAATAATATTCCACAAAAAGACGGCGGTGCTCATCTGGCAGGCTTTAGGGGAGCGTTAACACGAACAATAAATAATTACCTTGCCCGCAACAACACCAAAAAAGGCTTGTCAGCTGCTTCTGGGGACGATTGTCGAGAAGGTTTGATTGCTGTAATATCCGTCAAAACCCCAGACCCAAAATTTTCATCGCAAACAAAAGACAAGCTTGTGTCTTCTGAAATAAGAGCAATTGTAGAAGGAAGTGTTGGAGAAAAGCTTAGTGAGTTCTTTTTAGAAAATCCACAAGAAGCAAAAATCGTAACAGAAAAGGTGCTTGATGCTTCTCGTGCCAGAGAAGCGGCTCGAAAAGCCCGAGAAATGACACGTCGTAAAGGAGCATTAGATATTGCAGGGTTGCCTGGAAAGTTGGCAGACTGTCAGGAAAAAGATCCTGCATTATCTGAAATATTCTTAGTGGAGGGAGATTCTGCGGGAGGATCGGCAAAACAAGGAAGAAACAGAAAATCACAAGCAATCTTACCCTTAAAAGGAAAAATATTAAATGTAGAAAAAGCACGCTTCGATAAAATGTTGCAATCAGCAGAAGTCGGAACATTAATTACAGCTTTGGGTTGTGGAATAGGTAAAGATGATTTTGATGCAGATAAACTGCGTTACCATAAAGTCATTATTATGACCGATGCTGATGTTGATGGATCTCATATTCGAACGCTGTTATTAACTTTCTTCTTTAGACAAACACCAGAATTAATTGAGAGAGGTCATATTTATATTGGCCAACCCCCTTTGTATAAAGTAAAGCACGGAAAACAAGAGCATTACCTCAAAGACGATGAAGAAATGAATAATTATCTTTTAGCTAGAGCTCTTGAGAAAACAGAGCTATTTTATCAAAAAGACACA
>JALSIL010000560.1 GCA_026990095.1 Lysobacterales bacterium | reverse complement strand
TGAAGTGGGTGATTTGAGTGATGAGCAGTTATTAAAGTTATTGGATTCAGATAAAGCGACTCCAGAGGGTTTGTTTTTGCCTGAAACCTATCAATTTGTGCGCGGTGACAGTGATGTTGATTTGCTAAAACGTGCGCATCGTGCATTAATTCAGGGTTTAGAAAAACAGTGGCAATCGCGTGATGCAAATTTACCTTACAAAACGAGTTACCAACTATTAACCATGGCATCAATTGTCGAAAAAGAAACGTCACTTGCCAGTGAGAGAAGTATAATTGCAGGGGTTTTTGTGCGGCGATTGCAAAAAAACATGCGTCTGCAAACAGATCCAACTGTCATTTATGGGTTGGGGGAAAAATATGATGGAGATATTCGAACGAAGGATTTAAAAACCGATACACCTTACAATACTTACACAAGAAAAGGGTTGACTCCAACCCCTATAGCCATGGCGAGCATGGAATCAATTATTGCCAGTGCGCACCCTAAACAAGGCAACTCACTTTATTTTGTTGCCAACAATCGTGGCGGGCATTATTTTTCAGATACTTATGAACAACACTTAAAGGCGGTTAAAGACTACCTCAAAGGAAAAAAACTGTAATGACAAACAAGGCTCGATTTATTACCTTAGAAGGTTCTGAAGGTGCAGGTAAAACAACCGCACTTAAAACAATCAAAAAAATTCTCAATAAATGGGGAGTGGATTATATTTGCACGCGGGAGCCAGGAGGTGAGCCCAATGCGGAGAAAATTCGCGAAATATTGCTGCATTCGGAACATTTACATGCTAAAACCGAATTGTTGCTTATGTTTGCCGCACGAAATGAACACATTCAAAACGTAATCAAACCAAATTTAGCAAAAGGTGTTTGGGTTGTTTCAGACCGTTTTGTTGATGCCAGCTATGCCTATCAAGGCGGAGGTCGCAAGCTCGGTCAGGGTGTGGTTAAATGGATGGATGATTTTATAGTGGGTGATGTGCAAGCGGATTTGACTGTGCTAATGGATATTGCACCTGAAATAGGCTTGGAGCGTATAAAATCCAGAGGACAGGCAGACAGAATCGAACAAGAAGGATTGGATTTTTTTCATCGAATCACTCAGTCCTATCGAGATAAAGCTAAACTCAATCCGAGTAAATATGCCATTATTGACGCATCAAAATCATTTAAAATCGTTAAACAATCCATTATTTCGGCGTTTGAGTCAAAAAAACAGGAGTTAATGCCGTGAGTTTGCCTTGGTTAAAAAACAATATCGAACAATTTACTTCTTTAGTTACCGAACAAAGAGTGCCTCATGCTATTTTGCTTTCTGCAAAAGAAGGAATGGGCAAGGTTGATTTAGCAAAGGAAATGGCTCAACTTGCTTTGTGTGAAAATGTAACCAATACTGGGGCGTGTTTTCAATGCGGTGCTTGTGAATTATTGAAAGCTGGTAATCACACGGACTTAACCATTATTAAAGCAGAAAATGCGGTGATTAAAGTTAGTCAGATTCGTCAACTAACCAGTGACGTGGTATTGACCTCTTCAAAAAATCAACATAAGGTTATTATCATTGAAGAAGCCGAAAAAATGAATACCTCATCTGCCAATGCTTTGTTGAAAACTTTAGAAGAACCACCGCAAAAAGTTCTGATTATTCTAACTACTAATGAGATTGGCAGATTATTGCCTACAATCAAAAGCCGCTGTGTTAAGGTAAATGTCCCTCCACCATCGCACAATACTGCAAGTAAATGGCTTGCTAAACAGTTTGAATCAAAAATTGAGGATATTAATTTTGCTTTGTTTATATCCGATAATTCGCCACTAGTCGCTTACTCAATTTTGCAAAATAATACTTTAGATGAAGTGAAAAACATGGTCAAAGATTTGCTTGCTTTGCAACAACAGTCCGTTGAACTTTTAGAGGTGAGTAAGAAATGGTACAGCAATAATTGGCACCATCACTTAAATTATATTTCAGTGATATTGCTGAATAATTTGGCACTAAAACAGGGTTTGAAAAGTACAATTGACAATTGTTTTACTATAAATGTTCCAGAACATGGATTGCTGCTATTTGTTAAAAGTATTTATCGGTTTAGTAAAAGACTAGATTTGCCTTTAAAAGTTGAATTGCAGTTGGAAAAATTACTTCTAACATGGAAAAATGCCTGTGGGAGTGCAAATCATTAAGAATTTTTTTAAAAATTATCAATAAATACTGCAAAGAACGGTTATAATGTCTAATTAAGATTATAAAAAGAGGTTGTTGACTATGGCGTTTATGGGAGCAGGAATGGGCAAAAAGGGAATTCTATCTTGTGATGTAAAAGATGTCAGTGAATTGCATAGAATTTATATACCCTTTATTGAAAATGGAGGGTTGTTTATTCGTACAAATAGCCAATATAAATTAGGAGATGAAGTTTTTTTATTATTTTCTTTGATTAATGAAGAAAAGGTTCCAGTCACTGGTAAAGTTGTTTGGATAACACCAGCTGGAGCAAGTGGAATAAAACACACGGGTATTGGAATACAGCTTTCTGATAACTCAGATATGGAGCAAATTCGCACTAAAATTGAGACTCTTCTAGCCCCGTTTAAAGGAGAACTATTGCCAACTGAGACGATGTGATTACTGATGAGTTTACCATTATCTGCCATCTATAAAATTGAAAAAAAAATTAGAAGTGCCACTAATTTTCAATACATATCGAGTCAAAAGACTGAAGAAATTATTGATGCCCTAACACAAATTTCGGTGCGTTCTGGGATGGCCGTTTATATTTGGATGTCAAATTCTGGATTAGTTAATATTCGCTCAAGGCAGACTCCATTACCTGCGACTCGATCTGTACTTGAAGCATTAAAGTACGCAACCAAAAACCATTATTTTGCTGTATATGTTTTTCCAGGTTTAAACAATGCGGATTTACTCGAGTTAAAATCAACCTTACCATCAGCCACCGCTTATTTGAATGTAAATGATAATACTCGATTTTTATTTTTAATGAATGAAGACATGAATTTCAACTTTTTAGAAAGAAATGCAGAAGAAATTGAATTGGAAAATAAACACGTCAAAAAATATAAACTCAGGGATGCAAAGTGGGTGGTTTCTAATAGTTAATGATGATGTCGGATATTAAATCAAAAAAGATAGAGTACACAGAAGAAATGTTGGCGTTGTTTTTTACTGACTCTATCCAACCATTACTGGTGGTCAGTGCACAAAGTCAAAAAATTATCCTTGCAAACGAAGCCGTGTTTGAGTTATTAAGTACAACAGATGATTTGTTGCTAGGAAAAAAGTGGTATGATTTGGATTCTAAAGATAATAAAGATAAATACCTTGATTATATTAAACAAATTAACTCAACTGAAAAAATTGTTTTTCCTATTCAATTCTCCCATCAAAGATTACAACAGGTTTTGAATTGTGAGTACCATTTGGGATTTCTTGATGGCGAAATGGTCTATGTTGGTTTGTTAAAAACCCAGCAAGTAGCAGATTATTCAAATAGCCTTATTGAGTCTATTGATGAAATAAATCATTTGCCAATTAATAGCCAAGACATAAAAGTCTATTTTACTCAACTGAAGGAAAGATACAATTTAGATTTTCTTGTTTATTTTGAGAATGATAATGAGGCAATTCAAGAAGTTGTTGTCGTTGCCAATACCGAGGTTAAAAATGCCATTATCAATTCAGGGTTAAATGCCTTTGTTACCATTAGCAAGTCAAAAAAGAGTTGTGAAATTAATCGAATCAACGATATGCAAGGTCAGTATTTTAAACTACTGAACTTGCTGAAAATAGAAACGCTCCTGGTTTATCCAATTCATCACAATCAAAAAGTATTGGGTTCAATTGTCATGGGCTACGACACAAAAGTAAATAAACAAGCCATTAAACTTGTTTTGTCGGCCTTGGTTGGTCGTTGCCAGTTGTGTTTGTATGAAAAAAGTATTATTAGTCAGAGAAATAAAGAAGGGCAGGTGGATAAATTGACCAACCTCCCTAATAGAAATTCAATGACTGAAAAACTATCGGCCATTATTGAAACAGGGATTGAATTGAATCACTATTTATCTTTAATGATTATAGACTTTGAAAAATTAAATTACTACAACAAAAGATATGGGATTGAAATAACAGATGAAATAATTGTAAACCTATCCAAAGTACTCGTAAAAGTAATTGGGTATCGCGGTCAAGTTTATAGACTATCAGGCGATGAATTTTTGGTGTTATTAAAGCCACATTTTGAAAAAGAATTTGTGGAAGAAAAAGCGGTTGAAATTCTCTCTTTGCTCAGCAATTCTATTTTATTGTCAAATGGAGAAGAAGTGACTGTTAATTGCAATATCGGCATATCAATTTTTCCAGACGATGGACAGACGGTTGCAAGTATGATGAAAAATGCTGACATGGCATTATATGATGCGAAGTTGAAAGGAAAAAATAATTATATAATTTTTAAATTTTCTGAGACAGGGCAAGCGTTGAAACAAAAGATTGAAATGGAAGAAAACCTAAGATTGGCAATAGATTCTGAGCACATTAAAGTGTATTATCAACCTAAAATTGATGCCTTAACTGAAGATGTTGTCGGGTTTGAGGCGTTAGTAAGGTGGATAGACCCTGAACTTGGCATGATAAACCCTGGGCAATTTATTCCTTTAGCTGAGGAGACAGGTCTTATAAATGACCTTGGTGAGTACATTGCAAAACAAACCTGCAAAAAACTCATGGATTGGCAAAGAAAATTCGGTTTAACACTCACCTGTTCAATTAATTTATCGGTTGTTCAACTAATGGACGATAAATTGCCAGAAAAATTAGAAAACATAATTAATGCATCAGGAATTCACCCGCATTATATCGACTTTGAGATAACTGAAACCATAAGTTTGGACATGGTTCCAAATTTGGTTGAATTGCTCAATCAAGTTGTGGGAATAGGATGTACATTGTCAATAGACGATTTTGGTACAGGGCATTCCAGTTTGGATTACGTGAAAAAAATACCAGCACATTACATAAAAATTGACCAGTCATTTGTAGCAAACATTGGATTAAATCCCGAAGATGAAGCCATCTTGGATGCAACAATTAATATTGCAAAACGATTGAATCGAAAAATCATAGCAGAAGGTGTTGAAACCGAAGAACAGCGAGAGTATTTGCTCGAAAGAGAATGTGAATATTTCCAAGGTTTTCTTTTTTCTAGACCTCTGCCTGAAGAAGAAATTGAAGAGCTATTATCGCAAAGGATAAAACTTATGGGAACAACTTAAATACCACCCAAACCCCGATATGGAAAATACGATGCCAGTACAAGCCCTTAATAGACCTAGAAAACTCATAAAAAGCCTAATCACCAATAAGGTGTCCACAGTTTTGATGACTTTCCTATGTACTTTAACTACTTACACCGTCATGTGTGTTTTTGTATTGGGATTTGGTAGCCAAGTTTTTTTAAAAAATATTAAACTTTTGTTAACGATACATGTCTTAGAAGGCGTCAATGAATAAAAAACAGGATAAGAAAATCGAAATGTCTGAAAAAGCGGTGGATTTAGCACTCGTCAAGCAAGCACAAAAAGGAGACATGAAGGCCTTTGAGATGCTTGTTCAGCGATACCAGCAAAAAGTTGGTGGTGCGATTTCCAAATTGATAAAAGATTACCACGAAATACAAGACATTACACAAGATGTTTTTGTTAAAGTGTATAAAGCTTTGCCAAATTTTCGAGGAGATTCTGCCTTTTATACATGGATATACCGGATAGCAATTAATACCGCAAAAAATCACTTGGTAGCAAAGGGTCGACGTATTCAAAATTCAGATATAGAACCAACAGAAGCAGAAAACTACTCTGGCGGATTTGAAAATCAAGATTTTGACACACCTGATGCACATTATGAGAGGCAAGAAGTGGAACAGGTTGTGCATGATTCTATCGCGCAACTGCCTGAAGATTTGAAACAAGCCATAGTCTTACGAGAACTTGAAGGCTTGAGTTATGAAGAAATTGCAGAAAAAATGAATTGTCCAATCGGAACAGTGAGATCAAGAATATTTAGAGCACGAGATGCAGTAGATAATGCTTTAAAACCATTACGTAAAAAAGAATACAAGAGAACAAATTATGTCAGATAAATCAAACGAACAAATCTCAAACTTGATGGATGGTGAGCTTGAAATCAATGCCAGTAAGTTTTTACTTAAAAGAATGGCTGCAGATAAAAGTTTGTCTGAAAAATGGGAAAGTTATCATTTAATTAAATCCTGTTTGCAAAGACAAGCTAATGAACCTTTGGTTATTGATGTCGCGGCTAAAGTTTGTCAAGAGCTATCACAACAAGACCACCTCAACTTAAATGCGTATACTGCTGATGCAAAACGTTCAACTATTCACAAGTGGCTTAAACCCGTTTTGGGAATGGGAATTGCAGCAAGTGTTGCTTTTATGTCGGTTTTTCTGATTCAAAATAAGAATGATGCAGGAATAATTGCCAATGAACAACCAACAATTGCTTTGCAAACGGGGTTAAAACCCTTGCCTGTTAATATTTCTGCAAATATTGTCAGTGGCAGTCAATCCATTGTAAAGCCTCCGGCTTCTTTAAGTCGCTTTCCTTCGGTTTCGGCTAAAAATACGTATAACTATAATCAAGGGTTTTCACAAACAAATACGATGCCCTACTTGATTATTCTTAATCAAGATGAGGCAAAAAAACAATTAACTCCATTCCGTATTAATAACATCAGTGATTAAACTAGCACGCATTTTAAAGATTGATGAAAAAACAGTAGAATTGCAACTTGAAAAGAATAGTTCGTGTGGAGATTGTAACAACAAGGGTTGTTCTGATGGCTTTTTAAACTTCATTTTTCCAAAAAATACGATTTTATCAGTGAGTAAAAAACAAGAGATGCTGTCTCAAACTCACTTGGATGATAAAGATGCATTTTTTTCACAAAAGTATCAAAAGGGCGATGTTATTGGCATGAAATTTAATGAAAGTCAGCTTTTCAAGTTGGCACTTGCACTCTATGGCTTGCCAATTTTATTAATAATTGTTTCATTAATGTTTTTTTATTATTTGTTTTCACTCATAAATTTTAACAATGATTTAGGCGGAGTTATTGGGCTAATTTTAGGTCTTGTTATTTCAAAAAATGTCATTAAATTGAATCGTGACAAATTTAAACCTCAGGTTGAATTTTTTAAATAATTCTATCGAACTATTTCTTGGTTCATGTTGTCAAAAAATCATATAAAATATTTTGGAGAAATTTAATGTTTAAAAATTTAATATTAAGCTTTGTGTTTTTAACAGCTTCGCAAATGGCGAATGCAAAAACAGTTGCCTTACCTGATTTTACCGATTTGGTTAAGCAAACTGGTGCTGCTGTTGTCAATATTACAGCGCGTCGTAACGCAAAAGAAATTAATCATAATGCAAGGCCAAGGCAAAGAAATCCACTAGAAGATTTGTTTGGAATACCCAGAGGTTTTCACAGCCCGCAAGAGCGAGACTCCGTAGCGGGAGGTTCTGGTTTTATTATTTCGCATGATGGTTATATTTTAACCAATCGACATGTTGTTCATGATGCCGATGAAATTGTAGTCAAACTGGTTGATAGAAGAGAATTTGATGCAGAGTTAATTGGTGAAGATGAAGCCAGCGACATTGCTCTATTAAAGGTTAAAGCAAAAAATCTTCCAATTTTATCTATCGGCGATGCGGACACTGTTGAAATTGGTCAGTGGGTGATGGCAATTGGATCACCAATGAGTTTTGAACATTCAGTGACCAAAGGCATTGTTTCTGCCAAGGGTCGTGCTATTGGACAACAACAATATGTGCCTTTTATTCAAACAGATGTGCCCATTAATCCTGGCAACTCAGGCGGTCCATTAATTAATATGAGTGGTGAAGTTGTTGGAATTAATTCAATGATAGTATCAAAATCGGGTGGTTACATGGGCTTGTCTTTTTCTATTCCAATTGATGTGGCAATGTCAGTTGCAGATCAACTCAAATCAACAGGCGTCGTTAAACGTGGGCTTTTAGGCGTAAATATTCAACCCGTTTCACAGAAAATGGCTAATTATTTAGGCCTAAAAACGCCAAGTGGTGCGTTGGTTACTAATGTCAATAAAGACTCTGCAGCCGAGAAAGCTGGCATTCAAGAGCAAGACGTCATTGTCGAATTTAATGGCGAGAAAGTGTTAACTTCTAATAGCTTGCCTCCCTTGGTTGGTTCAGTACAGCCCGGAACAAAGGTTGACGTGAAAATTGTACGAGATGGTGATTATAAAATCATTAAAGCAGTTCTTGGTGGTTTGGATGAAGCAGAGGTCTACGAGACCAGTTCTGGCAAACAGGTTAAAAAGCTTGATATGGGATTTGAAATTTCAAACCTTAGTGCCGAAGAAAAAAGTGCATTAGAGTTGGAAAGTGGTGTGTTAGTCAAAAAAATAAATAAACGCTCAATCCAAAGAGCAGGATTGCAAGTGAATGATGTCATAATAAAAATGGGTAAAACACCGATTAAATCCGTCAAACAGTTTAATAAAGAACTAAAGAAATTAGACAAAGATATGCCATTAGTCCTTTTAGTG